>NZ_JBSFVA010000032.1:0-114958 GCF_053592075.1 Nonomuraea sp. NPDC002799 | reverse complement strand
CGTCCTCCAGGTCGATCTCCGTCGATGCCTGGATCACATTACTCATCAGGTGTGTTCTCCTTGATCAGGAGTTACACCAGTGACCGTACAGTCCCTAGCCGCGTCGATCAGGGTTCTAGGCGGATGCCCTGATCACGGATGCGGCCTTGGGCATAGCCGACGAAGTTCCCTCACGGTAGGTCTCCGGACGATGCGTTCCGCCTCGTCGATGCTGTCAGCGGTAACCCGAACTTTCAGGTGAACGTGCACTGCGGCTTCAACTCGGCCACTCGTTGAGGCCGTAGACCTTCAGGGCCACCGCTGTTGCTGACTCAACGTCCCGCTCGCGGAATGCTGAGGCGAGCCGGGCCTTGTGCTCCGCTGAGATGTTGCTGGGATTGGGCACGGGGATTCGGCGAAGGTACTGGGCCTGGAAACGGAGCGTCTTACCCCGCATCTTCACGGCAAAGGCATCGACGAACGCCTCAGCGACCTTGGACAGCAGCAGGCCTCCGAGGATTTCGAGGTCCCACGAGTCCGAGGTTACGAAGTAGAGGTTGTGGTGTGGATAGAAGCCGCCCGTGTCCAGCACGGGATGACTGCTGAGCTTCATATCTGGAAAAAGCAGCTTAGGCCGGGCGGTGAGACCATGCTCAACCTTGTCGATGGTCTTGTACCACTTGTCGGGGGCCTTCTTAGCGATGTACCGCCCGCTGAGCGCTGCGCGGTTTCGGCGGAACCAAGCTGCGAGTCGCGGGTAACGGCCCAAGTCGACGAGTCGTCCGTCCTCATCCCACGGATTGACGAGGAAATTTCCGCTCCATGTGAGGTGCCCGCTTGTGGTATCGCGCACCATCGCGAGAGGGAGGAGACGTTCTTCCTCCACGAGGTTAGCGTCGTTGGTGATGAAAACTTTGTCAGCGCCGGTCGCGACACCGATTCCCACACGGACACCGGACGCCTTATCACCGAGAATCGTGAAGCGCTCCGTCAGATCCTCCAGCGCTGCCAACCGCGCGGGCGAGCCGGATGGCCATAGGTCATCACCGGAGAACCAGTGCGGCATCCGCGCCGCCTCGTAGGTGGGGGTCTGCTTCGCTTCATCGTGGTCGCTGCGCGCCCAGCTCACCAGGTCGCGGGCCGCCATGTCGTTGAACTCTCGCTTGGTGTCGGCGACAACCGCCGACCCCTGTCCGCCGCGTCGAAGGATGGTCACTGCCGGGTACGCGGCTACCTGCTCTTCGAAGGCGTCCACGTCGTGCATGGTTACGCAGGCGTCGAGGGCGAACTCCTCGCTGACCAGCTTGCGCAGCTCCCGGCCGTATTGGTTCCGCATCCACCGGTCGGCGCAGATGAAGCCGAGTCGGCCCCCTTCGCTGAGGGAACGGAGGCCAGCTTCAAAGAATCCGATGTAGATGTCTGCTCGGCCTACCATCGTCGGCCATAGCGTGCGGTAGAGGTTCGTTCGCTTCTCCGGAACGTCTTCCAGTCGGATGTACGGCGGATTGCCGACCACGACATCCACGCTTGGTCGCTTCTCCTGTTCGAGGAGGTAGTCACCACGGCGAACCCATGATTCGGCTACCTTGGCCGCCTCATCTCCCGGCCACCCTCCTTCCGTCAGCAGATGTTCGACACGTGTCCGTGCCGCCATCACGTTCCGAGGTAGGAGGTCGAAGGCCGAGACGGCGTTGATCGCCTCGATGATGTTTCGGTTGTGCGCCTGGCAAGAGTCGCTAACCCTCTGGGCAATGACTTCCAGGAACGCCCCGCGGCCACAGGCTGGCTCCATCAGCCGGAGCGCAGCCAGGTCTTGGTCAGATCGGTAATCGAGGAGGTCGAGGATCATCTCGACGATCCATCGACGGGTGAAGACCTCACCGTGTTCAAGGGCCTCGTCGGGGATCTCTTCCAGCGAGGCACGAGGGACGAGGCTGATGTCCAGGGCGAGCGTTTCCACAAGCGCCACCTTACGGGGAGTTAGGGATGGAGGGCGGCCAACAGGTTCGGACGTTGCATCGCACGCAAGCTGTGATCATGGCGTAGCCTTGATCGCATTCATGACCTGATGCGGGGTCGAGGGGAGCACCGAGAGTGCACAAGGACGACGTACAGCGCGCCATCGAATCGTTCTGGTCTACACGCGAGAGTCAGAGGGCCAGGCTCGAAGATGCGGGGAAGTCGGGCGGTGCAGCGCGCGCGAACGGTCATATGGGCGGAATTGAGCAACTTGTTGCTGACGAGTTCTTAAAGGCAGGTATTCCGGCGGAATGCATTACGACCCGTCAGGCGTATTTGCCGGGCTTCTACAGAGTTCGCAAGCAATGGGATCTCGTCGTCATTCTAGAGGATGTGTTAGTTGCAGCCTTCGAGTTCAAGTCCATGGTCGGAAGTGTGGGCAAGAATCTCAACAACCGGTTCGAGGAAGCACTCGGCTCAGCAACAGACACACACGCAGCGCAGATCAAGAACAATCCCTACGGCGATGTGGGGGCCTGGCTAGGATACGTCTTCATCCTCCAAGAGGACGACGAGAGCGAGCTGAGGAACCGGGGGACTGTCGCGCTCTTTCCGACTGATCCCGTATTTGAGGGAATGTCCTATAGCGAGCGCTATCAGGAGATGGTCCGGCGTTTCCTAGGAGAAAACATATATCAGGCCGGTTGGTTTGTGACGACGAAGGTTACAGACGAAGGCATCGTCTGTAACGAGCCGGTTGCCACTGCGACCGCTGAAGCCTTCTCCATCCAGATCCGAGCTCGCGTGGACTTCGTGAAGTCTGTGCTGAAGTCACGCAGGACGGGCTCGGTTTGAGCGGCCTGAGCGCACATTGCCGAATTGATCTCAAAGGTATCAAGGGCGGCGCTCCGCGCCGCCACGTGGCCCGCTCGCGGCCACACGCTGCGCGTGCGGCCTGGGGGCCGTTCTCGCGCGCGCCCGCGCTCGGGCCACGCCGCTCAAAATTGCTATCCATCAGCGATCAGGTCTCGCTACATTGCCGTCGTGACATCGTCCTTTCAGTACGAAATCAACTGTTGGGCTTGCGGTGAAGACCAGGCAGCCGAGGAGCAGGCAGAACTCGTTACCGGCCGGAGCGGCGAGCACGATGACCAGAAGATCCGCTTAGCCATCGCCACGTGCTACCACTGCTCTGCTCCTAGCGTGCTCCACCAAGAGCTCATCTGGGATGAGTACGCAGAGGAAGAGCGGGTGCGCTCTACCCGAGCAGATGTGGTTTGGCCCATCTCCGACCAGCGAAGCTATGTCCGCGCAGTTGTCATCCCAGAGGAACTACGCCGCGAGCATCAGGAAGCGCAACGTTGCTTCAACGCCGACGCGTACACGGCTACCGTCGTCATGGTCCGACGAGTGCTGGAAGGGGTCTGCTCCGATCACAACATCAGCGCCACGAACCTGGTCCGCGCGCTTGAAGAGATGGAGCGTCAGGGGCTGATCGAAGGCAGGCTTCTGGAGTGGGCGCAGGAGCTACGCGTACTCGGGAATCAAGCAGCCCACTTCACGGGGCGTCCAGTCGCTCGCCAAGACGCGCAGGACGCTCTCGAATTGGCCGAAGCTCTCTTGGACTATCTGTACCTATTTACTGGACGCTTCAACGCGTTCAAGAAGCGCCGAGATGAGGCACAGCAGAATGCCTCCGGCGGGGGCGCTCCTGCACCGGGATGATCGCCGTGTGGTGCGTAGGGCCGTAGGTGGTTGAGGTGGAAGCCTGATCATCCCGTCCACCATCGACCCGGGACAAGCCGAGCGGGCCAGGGCCACGGGGACAAGGTCGTTCCTCCAGTTGGGGGCTCCACCTTGTCCCCGTGGCCCTGGCCCGCTTCCCCTTCGGGCGGGTCGACGGCGAACGGGATGATCAGGCAGGCGGAGTAGGCGCGTCCCGCGCGCCGGGTTACCGTCGTCTCTATGGGCGTTATGCGAGAAACTGCGGCGCGGTGGATGCGAATGCTCACGGTGATGGGGGACAACTCCCTGTCGATGCCGGAGCAGGCCCGCCTGATCTCCGAGGTTAATGGGCCTATTCGGCTCGATGTGAAGCTGCGTCCCTACCGATGGCGCTGGCAGTGGGTCATCGCCAAGGAAGCGTTGGACGCAGCCAGCACCGCCACCCGGACCACGATGAACTGGCACTTTGTGGCCGCCAGTCTCGCCACCAACCACCTCATACACAGACTCAGCGATGTGACAGGCGAGTCACGCGAGGAGATCTTGCAAGAGCTCTCACTCAACATCGACGCCACTATTGTCGCAGCCGAAGACGCGGCTGATCGACGCGATGACGATGGCCCTGACCAGACGGACAGGGGCTGAATGGTCGGAGCAGCAAGATCCGGGATATTCGCGGGATGATCTACAGGGCCAGTTGCAGGGCAACAGCAGTTCGTCGAGGTCAACGAGGAGGACGGCGCTGAATACGCGGTGCACTGTAAAACCGTCGGCTCAGCCTACGCAAGTTCGAACCTTGCACCTGCCACACCAGCAGGAAGAGGCCCGTCACCAGCGGAAACGCGGTGACGGGCCTCTCGCATTGTGTCCGGTCGTCAATGGCCGACCCCAGCCGTCTACGGTTGATCGTTCCCAATGCGTTCCCAATGGATCAAGAGCTTCCACGCCTATGCAGCCGACCCAGATCACTCACGGGTGTGGGGACTACCCCTGGGACCTGGGTGCGCTCATTAGCGACCTCGGATCGCCCCCACGGACGTGGGGACCACGCCAGAAGCGCCCGGGATGCCCGGGGCGCCTGAGGATCATCCCCACGGGCGTGGGGACCACGGCAGGACAGGCACCATGTGGGGTGCAGCCAAGGTACGGCGGAAACCGGCAATAGGCTGAGCGGCCCTCGGGTTTGCGCTGGTGAGGGCAGGGGTTCCCGGATGTGATCGATCTCAGCCCTCGGCGTAGTTGATCTTTTGGTACGTTCCTCGATCCGTATGGGTTGATATTTACGGGTCTGGGGTTGTGGCGTGACGTCGATCGAGCGGACCGCGTATCCGCGGTTCAAGCGGTTCCTGTCGGCCCGGGAGTTGCACGTGTTCTACACGCCGCAGACGGAGGAGATCGCGTGGGCGAGTGGGCAGGTGCGGTCGGACAACCACCTGCTGGCACTGATGGTGCAGCTGAAGTGCTTCAACCGGATGGGCTATTTCCCCCGGCTGGATGACGTCCCGGAGGCAGTGGTGGCCCACAACCGCCGAGATCTCGGGCTGGGCAAGGGCGTCGCCGCGGTGTACGACTCGGACCGGACCCGCGGCCATCATCGGATGCTGATCCGCCGGCGTAGCGAGGTCGTGTCGGACATTCAGCAAGACCGCTGTCGTCGTCATCACCGCGAAGTCCGCCGGGCGCAAGGTCTTCGGCCTCGCCACCGCAGACGTCCGTCTCGCTTGACCTCTTGCGCGTCAGTCCGGCAGCCAGTGCAGCTCGTGCGCCAGGGTTTTGGCGACGGCACGGATGCGGCGGTGTAGTGGCGACTGCTCGCGTGGGAGGACCAGGTGGATCGTCAGGCTGGGCGCGTCCCGCAGCGGTCGCCAGGTGAGACCGGCCGGTGATGCCGTGACCGCGGCTTCTCCGGCCGGGGCGAGGGTGACCCCGTCGCGCAGGTCGCGCTGAGACATGTCGAAAGAGACTGCGGGCGTGTGGAATCGGGGGTGTGGTCGGGTGTCTCGGAACAGTGCGGACAGCTGATCGTGGATCACGGGGTTGGCCGCACGGTCCGGGAGTCGCAGCGGATACGCGGCCGCGTCGGCGATCTCGATCTCCGGGTGTTCGGCCAGCGGATGGTGCTGCGCCAGCTGGACCCCGATGCGCTCACGCCGCAGCAGGAACAGGCGCACGCCACGGCCCGGCTGTTCACCGCGGGTGATCCCGGCATCGATGCGGCCGTCGGCGACCGCGGGGGAGATCTCCGGTGTCGCCATCGGGACCGCGCCGACCTCGAGTCCGCTGTTGCCGCGAATCAGCCTGTCCACCAGGGCCGGTGCCGTCTCGGCCCCGGCGCTGAGGCTGTATCCGATGCGCAGCGTGCCCAGTTCGCCGGCCGCCGCGCTCCGGGCGGTGTCCCATGCCCGGTCCAGCGCCGCCAGCGCGGGCGGCGCGGACTCCGCCAAAGCCGCACCGGCCGTGGTCAATACGACGCTACGCGTGTTGCGGACCAGCAGGGCCGTACCGAGTTCCGCCTCCAATCGGCGCATCCGGGCGCTGAGTGCGGGCTGTGCGATACCGATCCGTGCGGCCGCGCGGGTGAAGTTCAACTCCTGCGCCAGCACCAGGAAGTACCGCAGGCTCACCGTATCCGGCGCCACGTGCCCTCCCTGCCGATTGATAACGATCCGTTCTGAGTCTATCCCGTACCGGTCTTTCCCTCGACCGCACATCAAGCCCTAACCTGCGCATATGGCGATTCAACTGACCGCAGTACCGGACATCGCACTCACGCACACCGCCGATTTCGAGTCCGCCCCAACGGCTCTCGCGAAGGCCGCGGCCACCGAGCCCGGTGTGCTCGACTATGGATTCTGGCGCGACCCGACCCACCCGGGCCCGCCCCGATGTCGTAGCCTTCGTCGGCGACCTCCCGCTGTGGCTGGCCACCGACTCCCACGCGCTCCTCGAAACCACCTCCGTCCTCACCCAGATCCCGATGCTCCGCACCTAGCGAGGTCGGCGGCAGTTCTTAGCAGGAGCTCCCAGGTCACCCGGAGTGTTATGGTCTCGTCTCTGGACGGAGGTCGTCATGCATAAGTTGGTGGTCCTCTATCCCAAGCCCGCCGACCCTGACCACTTCCGCGACTACTACGTGACCAACCACCTTCCACTGGTCATGAATTGGCCCGACCTGCTTGCGTGGCGTTACAGCTTCGACGTGGCGGCGACCAAGGGAGAAGCGCCGTATTTCGCGGTCTTCGAAGGCGACTTCGCTGACGCCGCCGCCATGGCCGCGGCGCGGGAGTCGCCGCAAGGCCAGCGGGTGGCCGCCGATGTCGCCAACTACGCCACCGGCGGTGCGGTCATTATCCACTATCCGGTGCAGGACGGCACCGGCTGAGGCAGGACGGTACGCTCCGGGACGCGTTCGGTCGGCCGTTGCGGCCAGGTCCGGCTATCGGCGGACACCGTTCGCGGTTGCCGGCTCGTTGAGCGTCAAAGGTGGGCCGATGTCCTGGCAGGATGTCACGGTGGTTGATGCGTGCGTGCGGCGCGACGGCCGGGGCGGCAGCCCCACGGCCGTCACCTACGACGACCCGGCGGCGACGGACGCGGACCGGCGTGCGGTCGCTGCTGCGGCCGGCACCTCGCACGCGGCGTTCCTCGGCCCGGGGCGGACGCCGGACGGTGGCTGGCCGGTCCGGTTCTTCACCGCCACCGCCGAACTGTCCGGCTGCGGCCATGGCACCGTTGCCGCGCAGGCCGTCCGGTTGACCCGCACCGCGCTGGGCGAGCTGAACGACCGCCAACACACCGGCGGGCGCACGTTCGACACCGTCGCGATCCGCCGCCCCGCCGGCATCGAGGTATGGTTCGACCAGGGCCTCGTCGCGCTGCGTCACCCGGCATCGGACGAGCGCGCCGCGATCGTCGCCGCGCTCGGGCTCACCGCGGACGACCCGCATCCGACCGACGCGCCACGGATCGCCGCGCCCGGCGCACCACGCATGCTGGTGCCGGTCCACGACCGGTCGGCGCTGCTCCGAGTCTGCCCACACCTCGGCAGGCTGACAGCGGCGTGCCAGCGGTACGGGCTCCTCGGCTGTTTCGTGTACGTACCGCCGGTGGGCGACCGACCGGGTGCGGCGCGGATGTTCGCGCCGGCGATCGGTGTCGACGAGGACGTCGCCAACGCCAACAGCACCGGCTGCCTGGCCGCCCACCTGCTCGACACGACAGGGGCGCAGACGGTCGCGATCGAGGTGGAGCAGGGCGACACCCTCGGTCGACCGGCCAGCGTGCTCGCTTCGGCCCGACGCGGGCCGGCGGGCATCACGACCCGGGTCGGCGGGTTAGCGGTGGTCCGCGACGGACACTGAGGCGACGACTAGACCGTCCTCTTCTGCGATCCGCGCATGGGGCGGGGGCTGTCCGCTGCGGTCGAGCGTTGGCACCCGGTGGCGGCCGTCAGCGGGACGCGGTGTCGAGGGCGCGGCTGAGTGTCCATCGGGAGACGCGCAGCTTGGCGGCGACGGCGGTTCGGGTGTGTCCGGTGCCGAGCAGGATGCGGGCGTCGGCGATCCGTTCGGAGGTCAGGGCGCGAGGACGGCCGCCGACGCGGCCTCGGGCGCGGGCGCGCGCTGACACGGTTGGGTGCCGCGACTGCGCCCACTTCGATGACCTCGCCTCTGAGTCGGTCTCTGGCTTGGTCAGGTATGCCTGTCCGGGACGCTTCTGCTCTATGGAGGCCGGCCATGCTTATCGCTGCAGATGTGGATCCTGCTCATGCCGTACCGGCTCGGGCTGGGCGCGGCACCAGTCCACGACGCGGTACGTGATGCGGTCGAAAGGTGCGTCACTGGTGAGAGGGCGTTCGAAGTCGGCCAGACGATCCAGGTCCATGGCCAATTCTGCCAAGGTCCCCTCGGTGAAGAGTCCCGACCTGGTGAGGGTCTCGCGTAGGTAGGCCAGGAGACGTTCATAGTGCTCGTCCCAGTTGACGTTTCCGTTCCGCTGCGCCTCATCTCGAAGCTTCTCGACTGCACGCAACAACTCGCCTTGGACGGTGGCCGACTGGCCTCGACGTGGGACATGGGTCTGCCAAATCCTGCGAGCTTCAGCCGCATATGACGCATCCATGGCGGCCACCGTACAACCACGCTGCCGGCCGGCCTCCAGCACCGAGGTGATCTCAGTCAGGGGTGGTGAGCCTTGCGCGCCTGCTGGCTGACGCCAAGGCAAGCGACCACACGTGATGCGTCGGGAGCCAGGAAGAGCTGAAAGTGGTAGGCGGGGTCTGTGCCTTTGACGACGCCCAGGATGAGGTGCTGAAGTCCGCAGCCACTGAGCAGCGTGACCGCCTCGTCAAAGCCGAGGGATGGGATCTCAAGCCGGTGGGTAAGACGTGCGCGACGCTGGTAAGCCCTGGTCAGGTAGAGCGCTTCGATCGGGTCCGGCCATATCTCGAAGTAGCTCCAGCCGCGCGCGCACGACGGCACGCATGGCCTGCTTCCCCTCCTGAGCTGTCGAGGAGTTGAACGGGCTTCTCTCTATCCGCGAAGGCAGCGTACGCACAGCGCAGTGTCTGGGAGCCATGCGATATACGTGCAATGATCATGAGGACGGGGGACTGCCGACATTGCTCCGTCCCAGGTAGAAGGCCATGTGCTATCCGCAACGGTCACGCGCTGTAAACCATCGAAGGAGGTTGCGGTGGCCGATCCCCTCACCCCGTTCCGTTGGGTAGAAGCCTCGCCAGGAGACCGTGACGATCTGCTGGGTGAGATTTTCTGCGTGTCCTTTTTTCGCAGGCTCGAACCTGCCGAGGTGCTGCGCCGCTTCGGGGCTGGACACGCAGGGCGGGAGATGACCTTTCACGAACTCGCCGTGAAGGTCTGGGAGTCCATAGGGATGACCGACGACGACTATGTCGGTGTTGTCCAGGTCGGTGAGTGGGGCGTGGCCGTCGAACTGCGGGGGTTCCAGGCGACGCTGGCCGAGCCGTTGACCGGATTGTCCCGGGGATGTGAGGTGGTGGCCGTCGGACGGCACGATTATGCGGAGGACAGCTTCGTGTACGCGGTAGATGGCGAGCTCGTCACCAGCTTCACGCCGCACCTGCCAGGCACTCGGTGGGGCAGCGACCCGGACCGGATCAACGAGCTCATGCGTGAAACCGGCTTGTCTCCGGAGAAGTTGGATGAAGAGGCATGGGAGGCGACGTGGGATGACATGTACACCAATAGGATCTCGCGTGCGTTCTTGCTGGCGGCCAAGATCACTGGCGTGGTGTTCACTCCGAGCGTCCTCGATGGGCTCCTGCTCGTCGGCGCCATCGGTCAGTGATCACGAGGGCGGCGTGCACTGATGTCGCGGGTGGCCACCAGGTCTTTCCGGCTACCGAATCTGCGGTGAACCGCTGGTCCTCTGCAGGTGGAAGGCCCTCTCTCCCGAGAGATCCGCGGTCCCGGGGGTGATCGTGGCTGGCTCTGCCGCGCGAGAAATGTGTGGGATGATCTTCTCTGGTAGGAGACGGGTGAGAGCCGCACCATGCTGCTTGAACAGTGCGAATGAGCTTTCGGCAGGGCGCAGACCACCCACGCACCTTCCCTCCTGATCATCGCGTGAGCAGAATCTTGACCGTCTGTAGATCGCCATGAGATATTCCGATCGATCTTGATCGTGGCGGCAAGGTGCCCGGCACACGCGCACCTCCCTCGCATCCCAAACCCCACGCTGACGCCACTTCGGCGTGCCCGCTCCCCCCCCCGCGGAAGGCAACTACATGCAAGTGCGTGCACCGAACGGCCAGAGTCTCACCGTCGACGGAAACCCCCGGTCCTTCATCGGCGGCTGGGCCTACATCATCTGGGCACACGGCCCCACCGGTGGCACCCGCTTCCAGATCACCCCGGCGGGATCCGCCGAGATCGTCTCCAAGCAACTGGGCGACTGGGCCCGCTACACCGTGCGTGAGGCGCAGTGGAACGGCGGCCGGATCCTGTCGCTGGAGGACCCGGCGAGCGGCACCAACATGGTGTGGGTGGGACCGCACAACGAGGTCTCCACCTTCTTCAACGGCACGGGTGTCCCGTTCGAAGCCTTCATGGACATCCTGGCTAAGTTCGACATCCAGGACACGCCAGATGGGCTGACCATGCTGCCGCGGGCGGGATCCGGCCTGACGCTCGGCAACCTGCTTGCGGTCAACACCATCGACCAGGTCTGCAACGTCCAGGTCAAGCCGGTCGGGGACGCCTCGGAGTCGATCCCGCGCTCCAAGGGTAAGCGCGTGCGCGGCGGCTCGATGTGGCGCGTCGACGAGCAAGACGCGGCCGGCGCCGTGCAGACCCGCTCGGCCTTCATGGTCAACGACACCGCGGCGACGACCGTCGTCGCCGCCCGCCCGGACGACGTGCGCTTCATCGACGTCGTGGAGTCCATCTCGTGCAGGCTGAGCTGAACCGATGAGAGCTTTCCTGGATTCGCTGGCGGTCCTGTCCTTCCTGGGAACGGTGCTGCTGTTCTTCGCCTTCGCCGCGCTGCTGAACATGGTTCGCGAGCTGCAGAGCAAGCTGCTCCAGGCGCAGGCGGCCACGCCGGCCGCGCCTGCTGTCAGATCGGTGACCAGGTTCGGCTCCGACGACGGTCTGCCCACTTTCGTCCTGGTCGTGTCCGAGCGCTGCCCCAACTGCGTGGAGCGTGCCCACCACCTCGCCGCCGTGGCAGGGCCGGACCTGCCCGCGCACGCTGTGCTGCTGGCCTCCGCCGACCATTGCGCCGAGTGGGTGGCCGACAGCCAGGTCCTGCCCGTCATCGACGCCGCCCTGCTCGGCAAGATCGCCGTCGGCGCCACCCCGACGCTGGTCAAGTACTCCGCCGACGGGACAGAGGAATGGCGCAGGGTCGTCGGTTCCGACGACGACCTCGACGCCTTCCTCGCCGTCAGCCCCTCAGAGAGGTCAAGCGCATGACAGTCGATGTCGACCGTTACTGGGCCGACGTGCCCTCCGTGGAAGACGAGCCCGACACCGGCGGGCGCCCCAGCCTGAGCTGGTCGGCTCCCTCCCGCCGCACCGTCTTCAAGACCATGGGCGTGCTGGGCGGCGCCCTGGCCCTGAACGTGCTGTCCGCCCTGCCGGGCAGGAACACCAGCGCCTATGCGGCGGTGGGCAACGAGTACACCGACTGTGCCGGCTACAGCAATAACAGCGGCTACAACAACAACACCAAGGCCTGCGTCGGCGCCACCTACTCCAGGAGCTACTGCGGTTCCGACGGCTGGTTCCTGCGCTCCTCCGGCACCTGCTACAACAGCTACGCGATCAAGGCGTGCGGTGCGGGCAGCCTGGCCGACAGGAACGCCTGGCGGTGGACGCACAGCGGCACCAAGTACCGCTGTGCCGACGGAAACGTCGCCACCTGCGGCGGAACCTACTTCTACATCTGCTCCTGGGCCTTGTAGCGCAGGATGAGCAACACCTTCGCCGCCACCCGGGTCGCGTTCGGCATCGCGCTGAGCACGGCCCTGGTGGTGGCCGCCCACCAGGTCTGGACCCCGTCGTTCACCCCACTTGCCTGGGCGCTGTTGGGGGTGACGGCCGGGTTCTCGCTGTCCGGTTCCGTTTGAAGCCTTAACTCAGCGGACCTGCTGACCTCGTCGGTCTGGCGAGGTAAGTTGCCGGTGTTCAGCATCGGACTCATGCTCGGCGCGCTACTGGCCGGGCTCATCACTGGGGCGCTCGGTGGGCTGGCCTCAATCATCCCGGAAACGGTGAGATTGTGGATGCTCGTGCCGGTCATCATCGTCATCATGCTCTTCGAACTGGCTGGGCGGCCGCTGTCGCTGCCGCAGAACCGCCGGCTCGTGCCGCAGGACGTCATCCCTCGCGCCGACTTCGCCGGACCGCTGCAGTTCGGCTTCGAGATGGGTACGGGTGTGCGCACCTTCACTCCGACGGCGCTGCCCCAGCTGCTCGTCCTGGTCATCGTGCTGGCCGGAGGACTGGGGCCGGGGCTGCTGGCCGGGCTGGGCTTCGGGATGGGCAGGGTACTCATGCCGCTCTCCCGCGCGCTCAGCGGCGACCCGCGCCAGTGGGACACGAATCTGCTGGCCTCGACGGCATGGGTGGGGCGTCTGTGCGCCACCGGGTTCCTGCTGTCGATTGCGCTCCTAGGACTCTATAGATGAGCGTCTATGACACGCTGCCCGCCTGCTTCGCGCTGGCGGGCGCCGTGCTGCTGGTCGTTGCCGCGGTGCGCCGCCGCGGCAACCTGAACGCGGTGGTCAAAGCACACGGTCTGCTTCCTGGATTCCTGGTACGGCTTACGCCGCTGATCGGCCCTGCCGAGGGCCTGGCCGGTGCCGCCGTACTGGCCGGTTGGGTGACCGGAGAAGCCGGACTGTTGCGGTTCGCCGCCGCGGCCGTGGCGCTCTGGTACCTGGCGCTGGCCGTCTACCTGGCCGTACTGCTGCGGCGTAGGGGCAGGGTGCCGTGCGGGTGCCTCGATGAGACCAGCCCGGTGTCGGCGGTGAAGGTCGGCCGCGCCGTACTGCTGGCTCTGGCGACGGCACCGGTCGTCGGAGGGTGGCCGCCGGTACCGGCTGAGCTGGGCGTGCGGCTGCTCGCCTGCGGGCTGGCCGCCTTCGCAGCGGGGTTCCTGATCATTGCCGGCATGGTGGCCGATCTTCGGGGAACCTCCGCGGCCCACGGGCGGTAATCATTTTGACGAACCCCCGGGGGAGGACCAGGCATGAACCGCATGATCGTGATCATTATCGCGCTGCTCTGCACTGCCTGTGGCACGGCGACGGCGCGGAAGGCCGATCCTCCCTCGCTCCTCCTCGAACCAGGCCAGCTCAAGGACGGCCGCGCGTGGACGGTCGCGGGCACGTCGCACGGGACGTGGCACGACCTGGACGCGGACCTGGTGCCTTGCGGGAAACAGGTCATAGCGCCGACGGAGGCCGTGACCCAGTGGCGATCCTTCACGGCGACGGACGGGGCCACAGTGACGCAGGTCGTAGTAAGCGGGGTGGACGCCATGGACGCGTTCAAGTCCTTCCATGCGGAGTGCGGCGCGGTCGGCAGCGTCGATTCTGTGGCGGGACCCAAGAACGTCGCGCGCCACGACGGCGAGGTCGAGGTGGCGGCGATGTCGAAGGACAGGTTCATCGTGCTCGGCGGCACAGCCTCCGATACGCAGCTTCAGCTGTTCGCGGAGACCGCGCGCACCCATTTGGACACCATGACGTCCTAGTGTCACGAGGGCAGGCAAGCGGTCGGTAATCGGGCACATGTGATCATCGGCAGGCGCCGGGTTCAGGACACGGTGGGCCCGACGGCTTTGAAGACCAGTACCGTGGACCCGTCCGGGGTGTCGATCTGCAACGCGTAACAACCGGGAGCCTTCAGCCGGACGTAGCTGGGACGGTCGCGCCAATCCTCGGCCCGCGGATCCGGCGGGATGACGATCTCGTTCCTGAGCTGCTCGCCCTGCGTGCCGTCGAACGCGACGGGACTGTCGCCGTCCAGCCGCCGCCCCTTGATGACGACGGGATCGCGCAGGTCAGGCGCGACGAACCAGAGCACCTTCGCGCCACCCCAGCCGCTGCCGGCGAACAGTGTGCCCGGCTCGGCTGAGGTGTACTCCAGCACAGGCCCCATGACCGGCCGGGCCGGGCCCTCGCCGAGGGTGTCGCCGCCGAGGGCGGTCGGCCGGGTCACGGTACGGGTTACGGGGCAGTCGCCCCCAGGGGCGACAGAAGGGGCGGCCGATGGCCTACCGGCCTGGTCTTGGGCACAGCCGGCGATGGCCGCGGCGGCCATCGCGGCGGCCATCGCCCGCGCCGGGCGGCTCACAGCACCAGAACCCAGGCGAACGTCACGGTCAACGCGGTGAGCGACAACACCCGCGCCGCCCGGAAGACCACGCTTCGCCCCCGAATCTCGAAGTCGCCGATCTCCGAGGCGTTGCGGCCGATCGGCGCCACCAGATACGGGATCGCCCGGGCGCTCACGAATACCAGAACCGCCGTGAGAGCCAGGAACACGTCGCCGGTCACCACGGGAATGGCCAGAGCGACATGGAACACGGCGTACGGCGCGTCGGTCAGGAACCCGAAACCGAGAGCTCTTCCCCAGCGCGTCACCGCGTCGGCATTGTTCATGTTGACGAACTCGGTCGGCACCAGCCATCGGAAAGACATCTTCCGATGCGGGCCGCCCACCCATTCACTGACGGTGAATGCGCCGAGGACCACGGCGACCGCGACGTTCCGCGGGCCTTGATTCAGTGGCAGCAACCACGAAAGGGCGGACAGCGACACCACCACAACAGCTAGGAATCCGGCGCCGATGGCCAATCCACCGACGAATCTGGGAATGGTGTTACGTGGCGACGCATACAGCGTGCCGGCGGCGTTCATTCCTCAAGCGGTGGCGAAAGAGAGCACACCGGCGACACCGGCGAGAACAATCGTGAAATACGTCACGGACGCCTTTCAGGAATAGTGGGTCGTCGACTTGCAGCCGCAGACGTAAGTGCCGCTGCAGGCGACGGGGCCGATGATGTTGGAGACGCAGTCCCGGCACCTGTGCCGGTTGGGGCTCGTGCCGGTGTACCACCAGCCGCTGCTGTAGGGGCAGACACCGCAGCCACGGTCGTAGGAGGGCGTACAGGTGACCTTGCCGCTCGGGCAGGAGGAGCTCGCGCCACACCCTGAGCAGTACTTGCCGTAGGGCGGATAGCAGGTGCCGTGGGCGAAGGCGGGCTTGGCGTTCACCCCCATGACGACGCTGGCCACGGCGGCCGCCACGGCGCCCGACTTGCCGAGGAACTTGCGCCGCCCGATCCGTCTCGTGGCCTTCGCGGCGCCTAACTGGAATTTCTCGTCACGCGACGTTTTCACGTACCGCCTCCTTGTCGAAGTCGACCCGCTGAACCGGGGCGAGCATGTCGATGAGTCGTCCGCGGCTGTTGAGCAGCCCCTTCGAGACGATGAGTCCGCGTTGGTCGACGACGAACGCGAAGGGGCTGACCTCGACATCGAACGTTGTGGCAAGATCCTCCGTCGCGACGACGACGGGGCCCTTGATCCCGCGCTCGCCCGCGTAGGCGACGATGTCCGCGAGATCTGAACCGAACAGGAAGTTGACGACCCGCAGGTCGTGGTGGTCTTCGAGGTATCGGATGTCCGGGTAGATCTCCGCGCACTCGTGGCAGGTGGTGGACCCGAAGAAGACGAGCTGGGGCCGCCGTTGGTCGTGGACGTCCACCGCGGCGCCGGTCCGCGCGTCGATCAGGTCGAGTGCCGGCAGTCTCCTGCCGACGGAGATGCCGCTGTCGTCGGCGCCTCTGGCGCTGCCCATCACCATCAGCCCGAGTTGCCGGAACAGCACGGCGGTGAGGATCAGGTTGAGAGCGGTCGCAATGAGGCAGACAGCGACGATCACTATGCCCAAGGTAGACATGTCTCGCTGGTTCCTTTCACGCGTCGCGGTCGGCGGGTCTCAGGTCGGGGAAGCCCTGGAACCAGGGCCGATAGCGGTCGGCCCGGAGCCGGTACGTCCGCAGCACCGGCCGGTAGACAGGCATGATCACCATCGCGTGGAAGAGCACGATCGCCATCGCACCGAACACGAGAACCCGCGCGGCCAGGTCGGGAGAGGCTTCGGCGGTGTAGGCCACGCCGCAGGCGAACGCGGCGAGAGCCAGGTTGACGAAGCCCAGGGGGAATCCGAGACGCCCCGACCGGGACCGGCCCCAGCAACCGCAGTCGGCCCGGCCGCGCCGAGCTCGCAACCACAGAACGGCGAGGCCCATCACCGCGTACAGGCCGGAGACGGCGTACAGGGCGGCGGGTTCGCCCGACAGGACGAAGGCGAGGACGACGAGCGCCTGTGCGAGGGTCAGCGTGTGATCGACCGGCGTGGACAGGATCCCGCGGGGGCGTTCGCCCCAGACCCAGTCCCAGCTCTTGGCGAGGGCCGAGGCGATCAGCGGGGCGGACGCCAGCAGAGCGAGTAGATAAGAGGTCATAGGGCGCGTCAGAGGACGACGAGAGTCGTGGTGACCTGTGTGATGAGCAGTTCGTCGGCGGCCGGTTTCGTGGCGACGACCGCGGCGACCTGGCGGAGTGCGGCGAGGTCCTCGATGTGGCCGACGACCGGCGCTTCGGGCTGGATGCTGCTGACGTCGGAGAGGAAGACGGCGAGCTGCGGACTGGCCGGCAACTTCCCGTCGGCGCCGGTGCACAGGACCACGTCGCCGGCGCGGTAGGACGCTCCGGGGCTCGCGTGGCGATCCACTGCGGGGGGCGCGGCCGTGTCTTGCGCGGGAGTGGCGGTCTTCGTCGTCTTCTTCGGCGTCTCGGCGTGCCATTGTTTCAGCATGTCCGCCAGGGCCGGTGAGCCGACCTGTATCTGGAGCAGGAATTCGGGAGCGTATCTGGTGACAACGGTGGTCACCGGCTCCGCGGTGTCCGCATTGAGCCGGGCGGATAACTCCGTGAGTTTCTGCGCCCGGCGGATTCGAAGCGTTCCGATCGGTTGACTTTGCTGGACTGTGTCCATACGACTCCGCTCTGCTTTGGCAATGGGATATGCCATGGTGCACGCACAGAATTGGGCTGATGGATGAAGTCGGGAACTCCGCGAGACCGGCGAACGCGGGTACTGATCAACAGTTAAACATAGGGATCGTCGCGTTACAACAAACTCTTGTGTGCGGTGGCGCTCAAGCGATATGAGGTTCGCGTCGGGCTGGAGGCGGGCCTGAGCCCTGGCGGCCAGGAGGGGATGGAAGGCCGCGGAAATCGAGCGGAAAGCCCGTGCGTGGATCATCGGTGGCAGCCGCTACGAGGAGGGTCCACTGACATGCCCGCTCCGACACACACCCAGACCGCATTGGCGCCCGACGCCGCCGGGTGACGCTCTCCTGCCGCAGTGAGAGCGTCCAGGGCGACTGGCAGTGGCAGATGCGGCTCACGAGCAAGACCATCGCAGTCGGTCTGGGGGTGGCGGGGCCCGGCTATGCCGAGGGCGCCATGACGGCCCTCAAGATGACCGTCAAGCAGCAGATCGTCTATCGGGCGCAGCCCTTGGTCGTCATGCTCGACGCCACCGAGGAGAGCTGGACGGCGGCGTGGAAGGGCCCCTATCACGTGCTGCACCTGGGCGGGGCCACGCCCTCCCCAGACCTGGGCACCATCACCGGCCTGCTCGACCAGCTGTCCATCACCGACACCCCGGACGGCCTGGTCGTCACCCCGCAGCCGGGCAGCGACATCGTCATGTGGGGCCTGTACGGCATGAAGTACACGCACGCCGGCAAGATCTCCTTCTACCCCGCAGAGGACGCCCAGGGCCTCCTCCCCGAGGACCAGGACGGCCTGGCGGTCGATCACGGCCGAGTCTGGGTCAAGAGCATGGAGGTCGACGGCAAGGAACGGGGACGCAAGTACCTGCACGCCGGCGCCAGCTCCGTCGCTCTGGTCAACGACAGCCTCAATCGGCTCCCTTGGGTCACCAAGGCGAGCCAGGAGGAGCTGCTCCAGTCCCTCGAGATCAAGTGGGGCCGATGACCGCGATCCTGTCCGCCGGGCTCGTGCTGGCGTGGGTCGCGATCCTCCTGCTCGCCCTCGGGTACGCCGGCCTGCTCGGCAAACTGCGGGAGCTGCAGGAGGGACGCGGGCCGGGCGCCGGCCAGCTCAACCCGGAGCTGGCCGCCCGCGGCCCGGGGCGCCGGAGCCTGGTGCTGGCGCTGACGTCCACGTGTTCCACCTGCGAGCAGGTCTTCACGGACTGGGCCGAGCTCGCGGCCCGGCTCAACGTCGTCGGCAACCGCACGATGGTGGTCAGCATGGACGATTCGCCCAAATGGGAGGAACGTGGCGCAACGGACGTGATTCTTGCCAGGGAACTGTCCTCGCCGTTCCTCATCGCCTATCAGCCGGCGTTGCTCGTCTTCGACGACCAGGGCGCGCTGCTGTCCGCCGAACCGATCGGCTCCGTCGAAGGGCTGCACGCGGTGTGCGAGCCGTTCCTGGAGCCGGCGACCTCCGCCATCCGAGGAAAGTGAAGCCAGCATGAGCATGCTCGACCAGATTCCCGTCATCTCCGGCGTCCCACGAGCGGGCCGCGAGACGCCGCGGCCCGCCGCCGCCCCCAGGCGGGCGGCCGCGCTGTCCCTGCCGGCGCCGGGCCGGCGTACCTTCCTCCGAACGGCGATGGTCGGCGGCACCGCGCTGGCGATGACCTCGCTGGCGTGGATCACGGACCGCATGCCCGCCTTCGCCGTCACCAGGACGACCCGGCACGCCTCGCACTGCATGGGCGTGAGCGTGTCCGGCGACACCCCGTGCTGGGGGCGTACCTCGATTTCGTCGACCCACTGCGCCAGCGACCACTACCACCGCACCGACACCGGCGGCTCTGGCAGCTCCTACTGGTACGACTACAACTGGGTCGCGGCCTGCGGCGGCGCCGCGGGGTGGTACTGGTCGAGCAGCGCCGGCAAGTGGAACTGCTGGGACGGCGAGTTCGACCAGTGGGTGTCAGGTTCCAGCGCGAGCGGCTACACCACGATCTGCAAGTACAAGTATGCCTGAGTCATCCCTCGACGACGCCTCCTGGTGGTAGCGGCAGGACATAGCTCGTCCCGTCCGCAGTGGAGACCCTGATCTCGATCTCCCACGGTCGTGCCGTGCGCGTCTCAGCGATTCCCGAGACGCGCATGGCCGTGCTCTCCCCTTCCGGGGTGGTCACGGTCGTGCTCCGGCCGGGCGCGATCGCGACGATCACGAAGACCCGGCCTTGCGTCACGCGTACAGCCGCGAACCCCAGTCCCGACGGGCGGGTCCTCTCGCACACCTCGTCGCCCTGCTCGCACCCGAGATCGTAGGAGAGATAGTCGCTGACCTGCCGGAACTGCGTGCCCTCCGTAGCCGCCCACAGCGCGGCCGCCTTGCCTCCCCTCTTGCGCTCCTCCTCATTGGCCTGCTTGGACAGGACGACCAGGACCTCCGGCCCCGCTTCGCCGTACACCAGGGCGTCGGACGGGCCGAGCGGGCGTCCCAGCTGGGCGCCTAGGAGGCCCAGCGGGTCCACCGGGGGCCGCGCGGAGACGGAGACCGAGGTGGTGCCCGCAAGGGGAGACGAGGTCACCGGGATGAGGACGAGGGGGACGGCCAGGGCGGCGACGCCCGCGACGATCGCCAGGCCCGCCGCCGCCACTCGTGAGCGCCGCCGCCTGGCGCGGGCACCCGTGATGACCTTTTCGCCGATCCCTGTGGGGAGCACGGTGTCCTCGATCGCCCGGTCCAGCGTTTCCCGCAGGTCCATCTCACGCATCAGTGACTCCCATCGACGTCTTCAGATCGGCCCGCAGCCGCTGCAGTCCACGTGATGCCTGGCTCTTCACCGAGCCCACCGAGCCGCCAAGGTGCGCGGCCGCCTCGCTTTCCGTGTAACCGAGCCAGTACCGCAGGACGATCACCGCCCGCATGCGAGGGGGCAGCCGCCGCAGGGCCGCCAGCACCACGTCCCGATCGTCGGACCTGCCGAACTCGTCGGTCCCCGCCCGCAACTCCACGTCGTCCCGGGAGCGGCGTCTGCTCCAGGGCGAGCGCCACCAGGTCGTGGCCCGGTTCAGCATCGTGCGCCGCGCGTACGCCTCCGGCTCCTGCTCGCGCAGCCGGGACCAGCGCAGCCACACCTGCTCCAGGCCGTCCTGGAGCAGATCTTCGGCGTCGCCGCGGTCGCCGCACACGAGCACGGCGAACTTGAGCAAGCGTGGCCCGCTCGCCGCCACGAACGCCTTGAACTCGTCTTCTGAGCCGGCCGGAGGACTCTCCACGTAGACATAACGCCTCAGCCAGCCCCAAGGTTGAACGTCTTACGCAAGAGATGACAGGAGGAAAGGAAGGGGAAAGAGGTCGGAAAGCACGGCAGGTGATGATGATCGCATGACGCTCACATCGGGGATCCGGCACGGCTGGCGCGGCTCGCCCGTGACTACCGGCCTCGCGGTGGCCCTGGCGGCCATGGGGGCGAGCGTGCTCGCCCACCTTCTTCTGACGGGACCGGCGGTCGCGCTCGTCGCCATCGGGGCGGCGGGCGTGGTCGCCGGGTACTCGACGTCCGGTTCGGTTTGAAGCCATAACTCAGCGGGTTTGCTGACCTCGTCGGTCTGGCGGGGAACGAAGAACGTCGTCTACTTCAACCGCGGGCTGCTTCTCGGCGGCACCGCGACAGGTCTGCTCCTGCTGTTCCCGGCAGCGGTGACGCACACGCTGATTCCTGCCTCCTGGACGATGCCACTGATGCTCGGGCTCGTCCTGCTCGCGCTCGGTTGCGACGTCAAGCTGCTGCCCTTCCGGCTGCCGCAGAACGCCAGGCAGGTGCCCAGCAGCATCGTCGCCCGCTCGGACGGAAGCGGGGCGCTGCAGTTCGGGTTCGAGATGGGGACGGGTCTGCGCACATTCATGCCGACCCATCTGCCCTATGTTCTGGTGAGCCTGATTCTGCTGGCCGCCCCTTGGTGGACGGCGCCGATCGCAGGCTTCTGCTTCGGGGTGGGCCGTGCGATCATGGTCCTGTCTGCTGTCCGGCGTGGTAACGCGGCCGACTGGGATCGTGACTTCGCGGCTCGCAAGATGGTCATACTCACCGGATGCTGGCTCAGCATGACCTGCGCGCTCGCCGTCATCGTCATCTCGGGAACGTGATAGGAGAGTGGAAGCAGATGACTGCGGCCTCCATCGGCGTACTGGGCACTGTGGGGCTGTTATCGCCCGAGGGAGTCATCAGCCCCAGACCCCCGGTCGTCAGGGCACTCCTGGGAGCGCTGGCCGCGCAGGCCCCCGAGCCCGTTCCGTCGGCCCATCTCATGAGCACGATCTGGGAGCAGGACCTGCCCGCCAACCCGAAGGGCACCCTGCATCTCACGGTCCACCGCTTGCGCCGGTGGCTGGAGGAGCAGACGGGCGGCTCCATCGTCCTCGTCACGGGTGTGAGCGGGTACCGGCTGGACCTGCGCGAGGGCACCACGGATCTGATCGAGTTCCGCGCTCTGACGTCCGACTCGGATGGTGCCGAGGAGAATCTGCACCGGGCGCTCACGCTCTGGCGGGGACGTCCGTTCGAGGACGTCCCCGAGGACCGGGTCGACACCGAGCTGATCGAGACGTTGCTGGCCGAGCGCCAGGCGGTGGTGCGCAGGTACGCGAAGTCCGCGATGGAGAGCGGCCGGCTGGAGGCGGCCAAGGCGCTGCTCTGGACGGCGTGCCGGGCCGACCCGATGGACGAAGAGGCCCATGCGCTGCTGATCGAGGTCCTGTCCGGCATGGGGCAGCTGGCCTCGGCCCTGTCCGTCTACGATCGCATCAGGCGGCGGCTCTCCGCCGAACTGGGCATAAGCCCAGGCAGCCGACTCATGCTGGCCCATCAGCGGGTGCTGAAGGAGCCGGTCATCACGTCCGATTCCGAAGACGGCCGCCATCCGAGCTTTCTGATCGGCCGCAGGCAGGCCCTGAAGTCGCTGACCGACGAGCTCTGCCGCACCCGCGTCGTCACGTTGACCGGACCGCCGGGGGCCGGCAAGTCGGTGCTCGCGCTGGCGGCCGCGACCACGGCCGCGGTCCGGCTGGAGTGCGCCGTCACCGTCGTCGACCTGGAGACCCAGGCGTTCAACGTTGATGGCGTGCTCCCGCCGGGGCGTGGCCGGCACGTCCTCGTAGTCGATGGATACGGTGGGCGGGTAGCGGACGTCAAGGCGGCGATTCAGTCTCTGATCTCATCGTCGCCCGAACTCGTCGTGCTCGGCACCGGTTCCCGCGTCCTCGGCATGCCGGGAGAGACCACGCAGACGCTGGGCCCGCTGGAAGCCGCGGACGCCGAGGAACTGCTCATCAGCCGCGCCGCCTCGTTCCTGCCCAGCGGGTACCACGCCCCGGAGAACCGCCATTGGGTCGATTCCCTTCTCGACCAGACCGGCGGTCTGCCGAGTGCCATCGAGATCGCGGCCTCGTTACTCAGGACGCTGACCCCCGACAACCTGGCCGGAGTCCTGGCCAGGGACGGCCGGATGCTGCTCGACGGCGGGGACGCCACCGGCACCACGCTCGCCGAGCGGATCTCGCACGCGCATCGCGCTCTCGGAGAGAGGGAAGCGCTGTTGCTGACCCGCCTGGTCCGGCTGCCGGGCGAGTTCAGCCTGGCCGAGGCCGAAACCTGCTGCGCGTGCGCGACGCTGACCGAGAGCCAGGTCGTCCGCGGGCTCATCGGGCTCGTCGATCAGTCCTTCGTGCAGCCCGTCGACTATCCGTCCGGCCGTTGTTACCGGATCCTCGCTCCCATCCGCCGGTTCGTGGCGGATCTTCCTGAATACGCGGGCGAGAGGGAGAGCGTACGACTCCGATGCGAATGGGGCACGAACCATTACCCTGCGTACGCTGGTGGATGGCGACGGTCGTCCGCCTGATCAGCTCAGGGCCCGCGAGCCGGCCGCATGACTTCCCGCTGCCTTTCCGCTGCCTTTCCATGTCCGGTGATGTGCCTGAAGTCCGATTTTCGGCTCCATGATCCCTTGACCTTCTGCGGACCGCACAGTGATCGTTAATCCGACACCAGACGTCCGACCAGGCCGAAGAACGCCGTGCGGCCGGCAGTTGCGCTCAGCGCGCCATGAGCACGCCGCCCACCGCTTCTCACTGTGGATGATCAGCGAAAGGTTCTTTCCTCATGACTGTTCCCCGTGTCCTCGTTCGCGCTGCTGTGGTGACCGCGCTCGGCGCGGCCCTCGCAGCACCCGCCCTGCCCGCCGGTGCGGCAACGCCGCAGGGCATCTGCGGATCCGGCTATCAGATCATCGACCAGATGACGGATTCTCCCTGGGGCACCTATTACCTGCTCTACAACGGCAGCAACGGTCACAACTGCGTCGTTGCGATGAAGAGCAGAGGAGCGGGCACCTCGACCTTCACCGAGGCACGCCTTCAGGTGGCAGGTTCGTCCACCATCCACCGTGACAGCGGCCAATACCAGCAATATGCCGGTCCGGTGCGGGCGTACGCGAACAACAAGTGTGTTCAGTGGGGTGGCAGGTTCTCCGACTACACGGGCCAGACCTTCCAGACGTTGAGCGGCTGGGAGCACTGCACCTGATCCGCGGAGTTCACTCTCCCGGCCCGCGCGGCGCCGTGGGCCGGGGGAGGTGGACCGTCGGCAGGCCGGCCGCCACCCAGGCGTCGACCCCGCCGATGACATCGGTGGCGTTGTCCAGCCCGAGCTGCCGCAGCGCCGCCGCGGCCAGCGAGGACGAATACCCCTCGGCGCAGATCACGATCCACTGGATGTGACGGGAGTCCGCCTCGGGAATGCGGGACTCGCACGTGGGGTCGAGCCGCCACTCCAGGTGGTTGCGTTCGATCACGACGGCTCCGGGGATCTCTCCGGCGGCCCTGCGCTGATGCTCGGGCCGGGTGTCGACGATCTTCGCGCCCCGGCCCGCTGCGGCCCACGCCTCCGCGGGCCGCAGCCGCTGGAGCCCCGCACGCGCCTGTGTCAGCAGCCGGTCGACCTCAGCCGCGTGGGCGGAGTACGCGGCGGTCGTTGTCAATGCGCTGGGTGATTCCGCGGACATCGAGACACTCCAAGAGGGGTAGGGCGACGCGGCGGCTGGTGGCCAGGGCGACCCGTGCGTCGCTGACGGTGAAAGGTGCGGGAAGTCCCGCGAGCGTGTCCGCGGCCTGGTCCAGCGCGTCGGGCATGAGCACGACGTTCTTGCCGATCGACATCACCGCGCCCGAACGAAGCGCGGCCGCCAGGGCCTTGCCTGTGAGGCCGAGTTCGTCCAGGCGTTCGGCGGTGGGGGCGTTGAAGGGGCGCTCGGCAAGGTCGGCGGCCAGCTCCGCGACCGCCTGGGCGATCGCGGGCGGCAGTGACCTGCCGACGGGAAGGATGCGCCCGCCCTCGATCACCAGCGGCGGTAGGACAAGTGCTTCGGCGAGTCGGCGGTCGGGCAGCCCGAGCAGCTGGGCGGCGGCGTCCACGGTGACCCCTGGATCGAGCGCGGGCCGTCGCGCGACGTGGTCGGCGAGACGGCGGGTCAGCGACGACCAGTGCTCCGGGTCGGCGTACCAGTCTCCGGTCACCGGCGACCCGGCGGGAGGGCATCCCATCGCCCTGAGTTCACTTCCCGTCAGCAGGCCGTGCCAGCGCAGCAGGGCCGCGGAGTCGGGAAGAGCCACTTCGCCGAGCGCTGCCGCCCTGGCCGCCGCGGCACCCCGGCGCCGCAGCGCGGAGGGACGGACGTCCAGCACCCGGAATCCGGAGACGATCTCCCGCTTGCCGGGGTCGCGGAGCAGGCCACGATCACCCGTCCTGAGCGGCAGGGGACGGCTGAGGGTGAGCCTGGCGGTGTCAGAGCCCAGCGCGCGGATCCTGACGGGAACGGCGGCGGATCCAAGGTGGAGAACCGCCGCCTCCCTCCGCTGGTCCATGGCCGGATTCAGCCGCACGTCGATGACCTGGGCCGGCATCCATGCCTCCGGTGTCACCAGCGCCATGCCGCGGGACAGGTCGTCACGGTCGACGCCCCGGAGGTTGACGGCGACGCGGGCGGTCGCGGAGACCTGCTCCGCCTTCTCACCGAGTGTGTGGAGTCCCCGGATTCTGACCCGGTTCCCGCCCGTCTCCAGTTCGTCGCCGACGCGGAGCGTCCCCTTGGTCAGGGTTCCGGTGACGACGGTCCCGGCCCCCGTGATGGTGAACACCCGGTCGATCCACAACCGGACGGCATCCTCGGTGTCCGGCTCGGGAAGCCCGGCGGCGAGCCGGGCCAGGGCGGCCTCCAGCTCGTCGAGCCCCTGCCGGGTCCGCCCGCTGACGACGACGCTGTCGATCCCCGCCAGCCCCGTCTGCTGGAGGTGGCCGTGCGTCTCTTTCCAGGCAGGCTCAGGATCCGCGAGGTCGGCCCGGGTGATGACCGCGAGGCCGTGCCGTACGCCCAGAGCGTCGAGTGCCGCCAGGTGCTCGGCCGACTGGGCCTGCCAGCCTTGGTCGGCGGCCACGATGAGCATCGCCGCGGGGCATGGTCCCACTCCGGCCAGCATGTTGGTGACGAACCGCTCGTGCCCGGGGACGTCGACGAACGCGATCCGCTCACCTGACCCGAGCGTGGTCCAGGCGAACCCGAGGTCGATGGTCATGCCGCGGCGGCGTTCCTCGGCCCAGCGGTCGGGCTCCATGCCGGTCAGCGCCCGGACCAGCGTCGACTTGCCGTGGTCCACGTGCCCGGCCGTCGCGATCACGTGCATAAGTGCTCTACGGCGGCGGCGATGATCTCGTCCTGGCCGGGTTCCACCGCACGCAGGTCGAGCACCAGCCGCCCGCCGGTGATCCGGCCGATCACGGGGGGATCGTAGGAGCGCAGAGGTGCGGCCAGGTTCTCGTCGATGGCGATTCCCGCGCTGGGCAGCTCGACGCCCGGTGCGCCTCCGCCGCCGACTCTGGCGATGGTCGGCACGGCTTCCGCGTGGTCGCCGAGCCGTCGGGCGAGGCGTTCCGCGCGTTCCTTCAGCTCGCCGACGCTCGTGTGCAGTGAGCGGTGCACCGGTGGTGGCGGGCCGCACAGGGTCGCCTCCAGCGCGGCCAGGGTGAGTTTGTCCACCCGCAGCGCGCGGGCGAGAGGGTGGCGGCGGAGCCGTTCCACGAGATCTCTCTCGCCCAGCAGGAGGCCCGCCTGAGGGCCGCCGAGGAGTTTGTCGCCGCTGGCGGTGACCAGCGCCGCTCCTTGGCGCAGCGCACTGGCCGCGTCCGGTTCGCCGGGCAGCAGTGGTTCGGGGCGCAGCAGCCCGGAGCCGATGTCGGCCACCACGGGTGGCCCGATCGTGGCCAGGTCCCTGATGGGGACGTCGGAGGTGAAGCCCTCGATCCGGTAGTTGGACGGGTGCACCTTGAGGATGAAGCCGGTGTCCGGGCCGCAGGCGTTCTGGTAGTCGCGCAGGGTGGTCCGGTTGGTGGTGCCGACCTCGTGGAGCCGGCCTTGGGCGGATTCCAGTAGTTGGGGCAGGCGGAATCCGTCGCCGATCTCTACCAGTTCGCCGCGGCTGATGACGATCTCCTTGCCCGCCGCGAGCACGGTGGTGGCGAGCACGAGTGCGGCCGCGTTGTTGTTGACCACGTGCACGGCCGGCGCTTCGGGGATCGCTCGCGCCAGCGCGGCGAGGGTGGTCCGGCCACGGCGGGCGCGTTGCCCGTCGGCGAGGTCGAACTCGACGTTGGTGTAGCCGGCGGCCGCGGCGACCGCCGTGACGGCGGCGGGGGAGAGCGGAGCCCGGCCCAGATTGGTGTGGACGAGCACACCGGTGGCGTTGACGACGCCTTTGAGGCCGCTGGCGGTCACCGGCAGGAAGGCGAGCGCGGCGTCCACAGCGTCGCCGGGGTCGGTCGAGCCCTCGCGGACCCGTTGCTGAGCGTTCGCCACCGCGGCCTTGACGAGGTCACGGCCCAGGGCCTGCTGCGCGGCGGCCAGCCGAGGTTCGGCCAGCATGACGTCGGTCCGCGGTACAGAACTGCGTCGATCCACTCGCAAACCATCCCCTGATCAGCGGAGGCGGACGGGAATCGAACCCGCCGCGCCGAGATGCTCGGCGCCACTGGTTTTGAAGACCAGGAGGATCACCAGACTCCTAAACGCCTCCGAAGTAGATCATAGACTGGTGAACAACATCAGACTTACGCAATACGGCACCGGCGGCGGCTGTAGCTGCAAGATCCCTCCAGGCGAGCTGGAGACTCTGGTCGCCGGCCTCTCCCCGGCCTCTCTTCCTCCGGCCTCGGGCCGGTTATTGCTGGGCATCGATCACGGCGATGACGCCGCGGTGCTCCAGGTGAACGGCGACGGTCAGGCCATCGTCGCGACGACGGACTTCTTCACGCCTGTCGTCGACGATCCGTACGACTTCGGCAGGATCGCGGCCACCAACGCGCTCTCCGACGTCTACGCCGTCGGCGGCGAGCCCGTCATCGCCCTGAACCTGCTCGGCTGGCCCCGCGACGTCTTGCCCCTCGAACTCGCTCGCGAGGTGCTGCGCGGCGGATCGGCGGTGGCGCAGGCGGCGAGCTGTCATCTCGCGGGGGGCCACAGCATCGACGACGCCCATCCCAAGTACGGGCTGGCCGTCACCGGCCTCGTCGATCCGGACCGCCTGCTGCGGGTGGACGCCGGCGCACCCGGCATCCCGCTCACCCTCACCAAACCTCTCGGGATCGGGGTGCTCAACACGCGGCACAAGGCGACCGGGGAGGTCTTCCCGGAAGCCGTCGCCGCCATGACGACGCTCAACCGCGAAGCTTCCCGGCTGGCGCTGGCCGCGGGGGTCGTGTGCGCCACCGATGTCACCGGTTTCGGCCTGCTCGGCCATCTCTACAAGCTCGCCAGGGCGAGCGGCGTCTCCGCCGTCGTCGACAGTGCCGCGGTGCCGTATCTGGACGGAGCCCGGGAGGCCATCCGTGACGGATTCATCAGCGGCGGATCACGCCGCAACCTCGACTGGATCGCCCCCAACTGCGACTTCCGTGACCTGCCGGAGGACGAGCGGCTTCTGCTCGCCGACGCACAAACCTCCGGCGGCCTGCTCGTCGCGGGCGAGATCCCAGGTTTTCCGGTGATAGGTGAGCTCGTCCCTCGCGGCGAACACATCCTGATCGTGAAATAGGCAGTGATCCGGCCCGCGTACGATCGGCGCCGGGCTCTCGTTGTCCGGCAGCGGGCCGAGCGCATCCCGGAGCACCACGGCGGAGCGTGACCATCGCCGCAGCGATGCGGCCGATGGACGGCGTAGTGGCCGTTCGCAAGATCGGCACCGGCAGGTGCCGATCTTGCTAACGGCGGTGATGCCCTTCGATCCCCCGCCGAGCCGTCGGAGCCGACGATGGGGACCGCACGGGCCTCGGGGTCACAACGCCGGCGCGACCGGCGGTCGTCAACCGCCGGGCCCTGGTCGACTCGCCGCCACGGGCGGGGAAGGTCGCGGACGGCCATTCCCTCAAATACGATCTTCCACGGATTGATGGAGGATTGAATGGCTGACGCAACCCGTCCCGCCTCACAGCCTGTCTCGCATCCGGCATTGGCCGGCGGGCCCGTCTACCTCGACTACAACGCCACCACCCCCGTCGACCCTCGCGTGAGCGAGGCGATGCTGCCGCATCTGAGCGACTTGTTCGGCAACCCCTCCAGCGGTCACCCTTACGGCCGGCGGCCCCGCGCAGCGCTGCAACAGGCCCGAGAGCAGGTCGCCGCCCTGATCGGCGCCCGCCCGCACGAGATCGTGTTCACCGCCTCCGGCTCCGAGGCCGACCTGCTCGCCCTGCGCGGCGCCGTCCTCGCCGCGCTCCGCCCGCGCCCGCACGTCATCACTCAGGCCACCGAGCACCCGGCGGTCCTGGAAAGCTGCCGTGCCCTGGAACGCCTGCACCAGACCCGGGTGACGGTGCTTCCGGTCGGCGGCGACGGCGTGGTCGACCCCGCCGCGCTGGCCGCCGCCCTGCAGACAGCCGACACGGACGACGGAAGCGGCCCGGGCACGGTGCTGGTGTCGGTGATGGCCGCCAACAATGAGACCGGTGCCCTGCAGCCGCTTCCTGACCTCGCCGCCCTGGCCCATGCGCATGGGGCACTGCTGCACTGCGACGCCGCCCAGGCCGTCGGGAAGATCGCCGTGGACGTCGAGGCGCTGGGCGTGGACCTGCTCACCGTGGTCGGGCACAAGATGTACGCGCCCAAGGGCATCGCCGCGCTGTACGTCCGCGACGGCGTAGCCTTGGAGCCGATCGTCTACGGCGGCGGCCAGGAGCACGGCCTGCGCGCCGGCACCGAGAACGTCTCCCTGGCCGCCGCGCTCGCTACCGCCGCCGACCTTGCCGCCCGCGATCTGGCCGACGGCGAGCCCGCCCGCCTGGCCGCCCTGCGCGACGACCTCCACCGCAGGCTGGCCGACGGCCTGCCCGGCCGAGTGCACCTCAACGGCCCCCTTCAGGAGCGGCTGCCCAACACGCTGAACGTCAGCATCGACGGCGTCCTCGGCCACGACCTGCTCGCGGCGGCGCCACAGCTCGCGGCCTCCACCGGATCGGCCTGCCACAGCGGCACCCACACCCCGTCGCCGGTGCTGACCGCCATGGGCCTGGACGCCGATCGCGCCCTCGCTGCGGTGCGGCTGTCCCTGGGCCGGTGGAGCACGCCCGCCGACATCGAGACGGCCGCCACCGCACTGATCAAGGCCGCCACCTGACCACGCCGACCGGTCCAGCGTGAACCCACCCCGCAGGGGGCGTCGTTCTGGCAGCAAGTACGCGTGCGCGTACTCCGACGTCTGTCCCGGCCAGGCGTCCGAGAACTGCCGGGCGCGGTCCTCGACGGTCTGCTGGAAGTCGACGAACAGGCTGGCGAGTTTTCACCTGTTCGAGTGATGCTGGAGCGCCGCTGATTCGGCAGGCTGAACATTTCGACGGGCCGTTGCCGACGACTCGGCCTTGACACTTGCAAGTGATCATTGCCATCCGGCGGCCGCTGCCAGGAAGGAAACATCGTGACGCGCATCATCGGCAGACGGCTCCGAGCCAACTTGGGGACACTCATGGTCGAGTTGGACATCGAAGCCAACCGATTCTCCTTGACCATCAAGAAAGGCGGACGCGAACCCGTAAGGCACAGAAGCTCCGACACCGTGCGGCCGAGGCTCAGTGCTGCCGCCTTGGATGTCGAGCCGGCTCGCATCCGGCTCGGTGACCACGTCATCGACCTGAGCGGTAGGACGGTCTCCGGAGGTGTCCGCCTGACCCCTACCGAGTGGCATCTCTTGGAGGTGCTGCTGCGCCATCCGGACAAGCTGATCGATCGGCGTCGCCTTCTCGAGGAGGTTTGGGGTGCCTCGTGCGTCAAGGAAACCCACTATCTGCGGCAGTACATGGCCCAGCTACGCCGGAAACTCGAACGCGTCCCCGCTCGCCCCGTCCACCTGATCACCGAACCCGGCATGGGCTACCGCTTCACACCCGATCCTCAGCAGCTTGCCAAATCCGCATGATCCCGGACCATCATGCTCGGCGGGCCAGGCGCGCGACCTTACGGGGTCGCTGCCCTTCGCCACCGCCGCTCGGTGAGGCGACGAGGCCCTGATCGGTGTCCCTGTCCCTGCCCTGACAACCAACCATTTTCAATGCGTTCCAGTCAGGGCGCGCATCGTTGAGAAATGCTGGCTCGGAGCCTCGTTCGGCAGGACTGTAAGACCGTCGGCACCTCTTACGCCAGTTCGAACCTGACACCTGCCACACCCAGTCAGGGCCCGTTCCGCACCTCGTACAGGTGCGCGACGGAGGCTGCATACGGCAGCGGGCCGCGTACCTGTTCAGGTGTCAGCCGGACGCCAGTACAACGTTCGGCCAGTGCCAGCGCCGCCTCGACGAACCGCTCACCGGGCTCTTGCCATTCCTCATCATCCTCATCGAACTCATTGGCCAGCCCGAGGTCTTCCAAGTGCGGCAGGAGCCGATCCGGTTCGGCGCCCCAGCGCGGCTCATCGGGAAACATCGGGTCGAGACCAGTGATCACCTTTCCGTCGGCGGCGAAGATGAATCTGGCGTGCTGATTGACGTCGTTGTGAACGCTGGCCAGCACAGTGGCCGCCGACAACGGGCGAACCGCGTCGCGCATGATTCCCATGTAGCCTGCCGGCTCGACGATGACCGAGCCGCCCTCAGCAGGGCCGCTACGGCGACCGCACGCTGGCCAACCTCCGGCTGCCCCGATGGACGAAACGGGGCAATACTGGTGATCATGAAGTCGCTACGCCGTTGGGGTCCGGCAGGACTCTTGCTGATCGGTTTCCTTTGGTTCGTCAGCACGGCCGGCCTGGCGTCGCTGAGCCTTCACTACGGCTTCGCCCTGGCAGGCGCCGAGGCGAGGAACGCGGAGTTGGGAAGCGTGTTGATGTACGCCGTATTCGGCGTGGGGGTCGGTGGACCAATCCTCGGCCTGCTGGTGGCGGTGGCGTTGCGCAGCACGGCCGGGATGTGGTTCTACGGCCTGGTCATGGGTGTGATCGTGGTTCCTGGCATCGTGCTGGCCCTGATGGCCGGCTCCGCTTCCGCGCAGGGCGCACGCACGCCGACCTGTACGACAGCGCCAGGCAAGGTCGTAAGCCTTCCCCAGCATCAGCCGATCGGGTAGGCGTCTTCCCACTCATGCCGGTCGGCGGGCAGCGGGACCTCTACGACGGCCAAAGGCCGGCCGGAGGTATCGCGAACCGCACACCAGGTCCGGGCGCGGCGAGGCTCGCGACGTGCCGGCTATTGAGGACCTCGCTGCGTATCTGTGCTCGGGTGCCTGGCATGCTCTGTGGCGTGGAACTCCGTACTGCGACGCGCCGGGACCTGCCTGCGATCATCGCGCTCCTGGCTGATGACGACAATGTGATCGATCCGGGAGCTGTCGAAGTCGACGATGCGTATGAGCAGGCCTTCAAGGCCGTCGATATGGATGAGCGAAACGAGATGATCGTCTTGGATGAGGGAGACGGCACGGTCCTTGGCTGCCTCCAGTTGACCTACATTCCCGGCCTGGGACGCCACGGACAAGAGCGAGCGCTGATCGAGGCAGTCCGGATACGTGCCGATCGACGTGGGGCAGGACTGGGCCGCGAGGTGCTCACCTGGGCGATCGATCGGGCACGCGCCCGAGGGTGCACTCTGGTCCAGCTCACCAGCAACAAGAGGCGCACCGAGGCGCATCGTTTCTACGACTCGCTGGGCTTCGTTCGCAGTCACGACGGGTTCAAGCTGTCGTTGTAACGCTGGGCATGACGATCGCGCCACGTTCGGCTTCAAAGGTGTCGACGACACGTGAAACTGGATCTGGCCCGCATTTCGTGATCAATCCTGGCGCCGCAGCCTTTGATCACGGTGTGACGAAGACGCCGGCACGGGCGGCGGCGGCAACGGCCGCGGCTGATTGGTCGGCGGCTTTGTGGTCGAGTGGTTCGGCGGTGACGAGCAACCGCATGTACAGCGGCGCCCCGATGGCTCGTGATATGTCGGCCGGCTGGGTGCCGGGGGGCAGTTCGCCGCGGAGGACGGCACGGGCAACGATCTCGGCGACCATTGTGGTGTGCTCGGCCCAGAACGCGCGGACGACCTGCGCGACCTGACTGTGGTGGCCGGCCGAGACCATGGCCCGGATCAGCGCCTGTCCGGCACGGTCGGCGAGTACGGCGAGCGTCTTGAGCCACGTGAGAAAGGCGGGGCTTGACTCCCGGTACGCCCGCCATCATGATCACGGATATGCCGAACATTTGTTCCCATAAAACAGCATTCGCCACTCAGGCGGATGGACGACACCCGACCGGCTCAGGAGGGCGCACGCGCTTACCGCGACTCCCGAAGCGCGGCGCCACGACCACATCACCAGTCACGCGCCGCCTGCTCGCTTTCGGCAGCGCGTTAGCCGTGGCGGCCGGCCTGCTCACCTCGCTCGCGCCGGCCGCCTCAGCCGCCGACTCCACGACGGATCTCGGTACGTTCATCCCGTCTCCCAGCGCGCGGAGCGGTGACGTGGCCGCAGGCGGCGGAAAAGTCTTCGTCTCCGTGTACAGCCAGATCATCGTCACGGACACCCAGGGCGTGCTCACCGGTGCCATCACCGGCCTGTCCGGCGCGGCCGGCCTGGCCCTCAGCCCGGACGGCACCCGCCTGTACGCCGCTCTGGGTGGTTCGAACGAGGTGGCCGAAGTCGACACCGCCGACCTCTCCATCGTCCGGCGCATCGACCTGACCGCCTACCCGTGCCCGGTGAGCCTGTCACTGTCCGGCAGCCGGTTGTGGGTCGGCTACGGCTGCTGGCGCGCGGCCGGAGGCGGCGTCCTCGGTCTCGACCTGTCGGCGCCGGCACCGGAGCCCGTCCCCATCGACGCCAGTACGTACGGCGCGCCGCGGGTCGCCGCCGCGGGGGACACGCTGGTGGTCGCCATCACGTCCGCCGGTCCGCCGGTCGAGCCGTTCCCCGATCCGACCGCCGGTCCCTCCAGCCTGCTGGTATACGACGTCGGCGGCACCCCCGCCACCCTGCGCGGCGGCATCGAGAGTCACACCTACGACCAGGCTGTCCCCAGCGACCTCGCCATAACGCCCGACGGTTCGACGGTCATCTCGGTGGACGCCGGCACCCACCAGCTCGGCGCCTGGGACACCACCAGCCTGGCCAAGATCCGTGACTACGCCACGGGTGCGCAGGACTCCCCGGCAGCCGTCGCGATCAGCCCGGACGGCGCCCACGTCGTAGGCGGATGGAAGAACGCCCTCGCCCTGTACGACGCTGCCACGGCGACGGAGCTGCACACGGCCACCCCGTCGCCGGCCGGCCTCCCGGGGAGTCTCGCCTTCTCCGGCACCGATATCTTCGGCGTGGTGTGGGGGCAGCAGGACAAGCGGCTCCGGCTGTGGCGGCTGCACGGAGCGACTCTCCCGCCGTCCAAGCTGACCTTGACGGGGCCATCCACGGCGATCGCGGACAAAGAGTTCACCCTGGCGGGACGGCTCACGCTGAGCGATGATTCGGCTCCGGGGGCGCAGACCGTGACGGTGACCCGCACGCCGCTGGTAGGTGGCGGTCGTGTCGCGACACCCCTGCCGGATGTGACGACCGCGGCGGATGGCACGTTCACCATCACCGACACCCAGCCGGTCGGCAAATATACCTATAACGTGCTCTGGAACGGCAGTTCAGGTCACCGGTGGAGCAGAACCTCTAGGACCATATCCTTCACTCTGCCTCCTTCGTCCCTGACGCTGTCCGCGCCGGCAGAAGGGACCGTCGGCGAACAGCTCCAGTTCAGCGGTGTGCTGAAGGCCGGTGACCAGGTGTTCCCGCCGACCACCTCGCTCAAGGTGCATCGTGCTCTCGCTCGCGCCGACATGACCCAGCTGTTCGAGCTGACGCCCGCTGGTGACGGGTCTTTCAGCTTCACCGACACCCCTGCCGAGCCCGGTGTATACACCTACGCCGTTGAGTGGGGAGGCGACGGCTCCTACCGGGGAACGTGGGTGGAGCGCGACGTCACGGTTCGTGAATAGCCGGTAGGGCAACGCGCTCATCCATCGGCCGGCAGGGATGGCTGGTGCTCTGCGCCCCAGTCCCACAGGGCTTGCAGGCGCGAGGGTCGTCGGGCACGCCTGGCCGGGCGGGGTGGCCAACCGTTTGGTGAGTCACGAGGGCACCTCCTAGCGTTGCCGCGTCTGAGTGATTTCTACCTGCTGGAAGGACATGCATCGATGATGCGGCAGCTTGCTGAGCGTCCCGAGGATGTGCCCGCGGTGTTCGCCGAGCGGTTCAACACCGGTGATGCGGAGGCGGTGGCGGAAGTCTATGAGAACGGGGCGGTGTTCGTTCCAGAGCCGGGCTCACCGTTGACCGGGCAGGAGGCTCATGCCGCCAATGAGCGATTCCTGCATCTCGGGCTGCCGATCTCCGTTCGGCCGCGACACGTCTACACCGCGGGCGACATCGCCTTGCTGATCGTCGACTGGGTCATCGACGGCACGGACCGTGATGGCCGCCCCGTGCACATCGAGGGCACCGCCACCGATGTCGCCCGACGCGGGCAACATGGGCGCTGGCGCTATGTCATCGACAACCCGTTCGGTGTAGCACCGGGAACCGGTGGCCGGCACTGAGCTGGGCCACGTTGGGTCAGGTGCGGCTCAGCGGGTGGATTCGCGGTTGAACAGCTTCTTCGACCAGAGGTAGCCGCCGAGCGCGATGGCGACGCACCAGCCGGTCGCGATGACGGCGTTGTTCCCGATCGGCGTGCCCATCAGCAGGCCGCGCAGGGTCTCGATGAGCGGCGTGAACGGCTGGTACTCGGCGAACCAGCGCAGCACGGTGGGCATCGAGTCGGTCGGGACGAACCCGCTGCCCAGGAACGGGAGCAGCAGCAGCGGCATGCCGACGTTGCTCGACGACTCGACGGTCTTGCTGGCCAGGCCCAGCGCGACCGCCAGCCAGATGAAGGCGAAGGCCATCATCACCAGGACACCGATGAGGGCGAGCCAGTCGCCGGGCCCCGCCGACGGCCGGAAGCCGATGAGCAGGGCGACGCCGAGGACCGCCGTGATGCTGAGCATCGTCTGGATCAGGCTGCCGATGACGTGTCCGGTCAGGACGGACACCCGGGCGATGGCCATGGTCCGGAACCGGTCGACGATGCCCTCGGTCATGTCCATGGCGATCGCGATGGTGGTGCCCTGGACCGCGGCGGTGATCGTCATCAGGATGATCGCGGGGGTGACGTAGTTGACGTACTCCGCACGTCCGCCGGCGACGCCGCTGAGGCCGGCGCCGAGCGTGCCGCCGAAGACGTAGACGAACAGCAGCAGGAAGACGATCGGCATGGCGATGAGCATCACCGTCATGGACGGGTAGCGCACCATGCGCTTGAGGTTGCGGCGCAACATCGTCGCCGAGTCGGTCAGGGCGTGGGACACGGTGCTCATCGTGCGGTCACCTTCTCCTTGTTGCCGGTGAGAGCGAGGAAGACGTCGTCGAGGTCGGGGGTGTGCACGCTCAGCGATTCGACCGCGACCGCGTTCTGGTCAAGCCGGTCGATCAGCGCCTTCAGCGACCTGAGGCTGCCGTCGTGCGGCACCCGCAGAACGAGCGTGTCGCTGTCGCGGGACACCTGGCCCACGGCCCGCGCCGCGGATTCGAGGTCACGCTCGCCGGCGAACCGCAGCAGGACGTGGCCGCCGGGTATGCGGCGCTTGAGCTCGTCCGCGGTGCCCTCGGCGACGATCTGCCCGTGGTCGAGCACCGCGATCCGGTCGGCGAGCTCGTCGGCCTCCTCCAGATACTGGGTGGTGAGGAAGATGCTGACGCCGTCCGCCACGAGTTCGCGCACGATCTGCCACATGGCGCGGCGGCTGCGCGGGTCCAGCCCGGTGGTCGGCTCGTCGAGGAAGATCACTTGCGGTGAGCCGACCAGTGTCATCGCGAGGTCGAGCCGGCGCCGCATCCCGCCGGAGTAGGTCGCCCCCGTCTTGCCGGCCGCGTCGACGAGGTCGAACTGTTCGAGCAACTGGTCGGTCCTGCGCCTGCCCGCCTGCCGGCCGAGGTGGTGCAGGTCCGCCATCATGATCAGGTTTTCCCGGCCGGTCAGCAGGTTGTCGACCGCCGAGAACTGGCCGGTGACGCCGATCGCGGCGCGTACCGCGTCCGGCTCGGTGAACAGGTCGTGACCCGCGATCCGCGCGCTGCCCCCGTCGGCGCCGATCAGGGTGGACAGGATCTTGACTGTGGTGGTCTTGCCGGCGCCGTTGGCGCCGAGCAACGAGAAAACGGTGCCACGCGGGACGTTCAGGTCGACGCCGTCGAGCACGACATGGTCGCCGTACGAGCGGCGCAGTCCGGTCGCCGTGATCGCGGGTTGGGATGGCATGGTCATGAGAACCCCTTCGAGGTCTGGTCAGGAACGGCGGACGGTGATGTCGCCGAACGACGTCTGCGCGCGGACTTCGACGGTTCGCTCGGACTTCTCCGGAGCTCCGCCGAGGTCGTCGAGCGCGTTCTCCACCCGCCCATGCGAGGTCTTCAGGTCGAACCATGCGGCGGTGCCGGCGGCGATCCCGATTTCGAGGTGGCCGACCGAGGTCTGCAGCGTGACGGTGTCGCGCGTGACCTGGCCGACGCGAATGGCGCCGTTGGAGGTCTTGGCGTCCACCATGGCGTCGGCCTGGTCGATGGAGATGTCGCCGTTGGCCGAGCGCACCCGCAGTTCGCCGGTGACGGTGCCGAGGTCGGTGTTGCCGTTGCTGTTCTTGACGACGGCGGTGCCGTCGATCTCGCCGATGCGCACGCGCCCGGTGCCGGTGGTGACCTCGGCGTTGCCCGCGACCGTTTCGATAGTGATGTCGCCACCGGAGGTGTTCACTCGAAGCGGCCCGGTGCGGTCGAGGCGGAAATGACCGACGGACGCCTTGAGCCGGCACTCTCCCAGCGTGCCGACGCCGCGCACGTCCGCTGCCGCCACGTCCGTGTGCACCTGCGAGCCGGTGGGCAGCTCGATCAGCACGTCGACCGACCTGGTCTTCTTGGAGAAGTCGGCGATGCGGGCCTTCGGCCCGCGGATCGTCAACGTGCCGTTGGCGTAGTCGACGCGCGTCTTCCGCGCGGCCTCCACATCGGACTCGTCGAACTCGTCGCTCGGCCGCACCTCGACGACGGTGTCGGTCCGGTCACTCGCGATGATCTGCACGTCACCGGCGGAGAGCTCGATCGTGGCGGAGATGGGTTCGGGCGTGGCGAAAACGGACATGGCTATCCCATCAGAAGGAGTCAGAAGAACGTTTCCGCTGGCCGGAGACGTTCGAAGAACGATGTCGGTGTGAGCTAGCGAGCCCAGCCGGTGTGACGCTGCGCGCCGCGCTTGCCGCGCCGGTCGGAGCCGTGGTCGCGCTCCGGTGCCTGCAGCGCGGTCGAGGCGGCCCGCACCAGCCAGGCGTTGAGCGAGCGGCCCTCCTTGCCGGCCGCCTCCTCGATCGCGGTCTTGAGCTGCTCCGGAAGGCGGACGTTGATCCGGGTCAGGGGGCCGTCCTCGAAGCTTGCCGCGGCGTCGTCAGCCGACGCCGCGCCCGGCTCCGGGGCGTCCTCGAAGGGCTGCTCCGCCAGCCGATCCGTCACGACGAAGCTCGGGTCGCGGCCACGCAGGCGCACCTGGACCGAGCCGGCGGCCAGGTCTCGGGTGATCTCGTCGGCAGCCGCCGACAACGTCTCCAGCAGGGTGAGCCGGATCGCCGACTCCATCGACACGGTCAGCCGCTCGATCAGCGCGCCGGCGTCACGATCACCGGTCTCGACGGCGGTCAGCAGCTCGCGACCGAGGGAAGCCACGTACGGGGTCAGGTCCATGGCATAACTATGGCACACGGTGATGCCATCGACAAGCCACATTGGCTCTGATTGGCATCACTTTGGCTCGGGCGTGAGCTCCCGCCTGCCAGTGCACCTCTCATCAATGCCTTCCTCGCCGTCTGACCAGCACTTTTGATGGGTAGTGGCCAGCTTGCCCGGCTTTGCACAACAGGATCAAGGAGTGAACGACATGCGTGGTGTAGTGCTGCACGCCCCCGGCGACGTCCGGGTGGAGGAGATCGCCGACCCGAAGATCACCGCCCCGACGGATGCGATCATCCGGCTGACGGCGGCCTGTGTCTGCGGCTCGGACCTGTGGCCCTATCGCGGGGTCGACGCCGTCGACCAGCCCACGCCGATGGGACACGAGTACGTCGGGACCGTCGAGGAGGTCGGCGGCGAGGTCAAGACCGTCAAGCCCGGCCAGTTCGTCGTGGGCTCGTTCGTCGCCTCCGACAGCACCTGCGAGATCTGCCGCTCCGGCTACCCCTCCTCCTGCGTCAACCGCGTGTTCATGAACGAGGTCGGCACCCAGTCCGAACGAGCCCGGATCCCGCACGCCGACGGCACACTCGTGGCCACCCCGGACATGCCCGGCCCGGAGCTGATTCCCAGCCTCCTGGCCGCCTCCGACGTGCTGGGCACCGGCTGGTTCGGCGCGGCGGCCGCCGAGACCGGCCCCGGCAAGACGGTGGCGGTCGTCGGCGACGGCGCGGTCGGCCTGATGGCGGTGCTGGCCGCCAAGCAACTGGGCGCCGAGCGGATCATCGCCATGAGCCGCCACGAGGCGCGCCAGAAGCTGGCCCGGGAGTTCGGCGCCACCGACGTCGTCACCGAGCGAGGCGACGACGGCGTGGCCAAGGTCAAGGAGCTCACCGGCGGGCTGGGCGCCCACTCGGTCGTCGAAGCGGTCGGCACCCAGGAGTCGATGCAGCAGGCCATCCGCTCCACCCGCCCCGGTGGCCATGTCGGCTTCGTGGGCGTCAACCACGACGTCGCTCTCAGCGGGGAGGAGCTCTTCCTCGCCCAGGTCAGCCTGCTCGGCGGCCCGGCCCCGGTGCGCCGGTATCTGCCCGAGCTGATCGACCTGATCTGGCAGCGGAAGATCGATCCCGGCAAGGTCTTCGACCTCGTCCTGCCGTTGGACCAGGCCGCCGAGGGCTACAAGGCCATGGACGAACGCCGCGCGATCAAGACCCTCCTCCAGCCCTGACCGGCGTCGTTCAGCTCGAACCGGCGCCGCGGTCTTCGCGCCGCATGTCCCCGCTGCCGGGGATCCCCGCGCCCAGGCCGTAACGCAGGAGCACGGCGCCTGTGGGAGAGGCGACGGGCGGTTCGAGGAGCACCAGGTTGGCAGGCACCGCGCCGCCGTCGAACACCTTCTTGCCGACACCGAGCACGATGGGGAACATCCACAGGTCGAGCCGGTCGAAGAGGCGCTCGCGCAGGAGGGTCTGCACCAGGTTCAGGCTGCCGATCACGTGGACGTGCTGGTGCTTGTCACGCAGCTCGCGCACGGCGCTCACCAGGTCGGGCCCCAGTTGGGTCGAGCCGGCCCAGTCCAGGTCCGGGTTGCCGCGCGAGGCGACGTACTTCGGGATGTCGTTGAACAGCGTGGCGATCCCGCCGTCGACGCCGTCGGCCTGGTCCGGCCAGTACGCGGCGAAGATGTCGTAGGTCCTGCGGCCCAGCAGCAGGGCGTCCGTGCCCTCCAGCCCGGCGCCGACGTGCCGGCCGACCGTCTCGTCGAACAAGGGCGCCTGCCATCCTCCGTACGGGAAGCCGTCGGGGTCCTCCTCGGGATCACCCGGCGCCTGGCCGACCAGGTCGAGCGTCGCGAACAGGTCGATGTGGATCGCGCCCATGAGGTCCTCCTTGTAGTCCGGCTCGGGTGCCGGTACGAACATAGACCAGCGTCCGGCCACGAACTCATCGGACGACCGCGGATCAGAAAGGCGGCTCACTGCTGAAGTCTTCGGCGGTCCAGGGTGTTCGGCCCCCAGCCGCCTGTTCGGCCAGAGGGACGGGCTCTTCGCCCCACGCCCCGAGGACGTCTACGGCCATGGCCCGGTATGCCGCGGCGACGTACAGAGCCGCCGGGGCGGTTGCCGAGTAGAGGGTGTTCTGATGGTGCACCGGGTCGTTGAGGTGGCCGACGGCTTCGGCCTGGGCCTCCGGCGTGCCGGTGAGAAGGTCGGCCAGCGCGCCGGGGGTGTCGCCGGCCGGGCCCAAGGCGTGTTCGAGCGAGGCCCAATCGGTCCGCCGCACCAAGCCGAGCGGATCTGACGGGAGACCGATCACCTCGCCGTCCGCCCCTGGGCCGCCGGCCTGACCTGGACCGGCCCCTGGTGTGCCCGTAGCATCGCCCCGTGTTTCGACTCTTTGGGCTCACCGGCCGGAACATCTTCCTCGCAGTCGGCACCACCGGCCTCATCATCGGCGGGTTCCTCACCCTGGCCGGAGAGCAAGGCGCAGGCGCTCTTCTCCTCCAGATGGCACTGATCGCCATGCTCGGAGCGATCGCCTGCGCCATAACTGAACATCGCGACCGACGGAGCTGATGTCTCCGCCGGTCGAGGTGGGAGGTGGGCTCGTCGAGCAGGAACGGAACGAGTCACCGCGGTGTCCGGTCAGGCGGGCAGCACATTGTTCGCGAAAGCGCCCTGCATGTTTCCGCGCGCTTCGAAGACGAACACGATGTACGTCTCGAAGTAGGTGCTGCCCTGTCCTGCGGCGCGTCCGATGCCGACCTTCGTGCTGCCTTTCCAGACGAGCTGGGTGAAGTGGCCGGCGTCGGGTGAGAATGTGGCGGCGGCGAAGTCGTAGGCGCTGATCTCGTCGTACCAGCTCGTGACCGCGTCCGATCCGGGCAGTGCTTCGGAGCCGCCGCCCCAGAAGATGTTCTCGCCCGTCTGCGCGCGCAGGTCGGTGTGCCCGGCATTGAGCTGCTCCTGCTCGGAGCGGGAGAGTGCCCGCGCCTTGGCGTACGCGTTGAGCTCAGGGTCCATGACCAGCGGCGGAGCGTGGTGCTTGGCCCGGAAGGCGTTGGCCTGGGCGAGCGCTTCGGCCTGGAATTCGGGCGTGGTTGCGTCGGGGAGCGCGGGACGGGTTCCTGGCATGGGACATCCTCAAATGGCGCGCTGGGGCGCCTGCCGGAATCACGATTTCTTGCCGATCGCGATTTCTCGGCCAATCTTCTGCCGCATTCTGCGGTCCGGCAAGAAGTTTTTCTCGGAGGGGGCTCGAAGGGGAGGGCCGTAATTAATTCGGGCGGTACGTCGCGGATATTCAGCCGGGCAGATGAAATGCGCAAAGAAAGCGCGCAGGAGAATTCGGCGGACCCGTGCGGTGGAGAATGCCGGGCGGCGGGTCCGCGTCCTCGTGAGGCATTGAGTGGAACATGAGGGCCGCAGGTGCGGCAATCCTGGTGGCCGCTTCGGGACAACCACCGGCTGGGACCGCGCCTGCCGGGTGGTCTTGCCGGGGTCACGAGCCGTCGCGCAGGTCGCCCAGGCGCTCGCGCGTGAAGCGGATGTCGTCGAAGGTGACGACGCATCCGTCACCGGTGGGCGACTGCGCCTCGAAGCCGATCGCGGCGGACGTGGACGCGCCCTCGATGGTGAAGAAGCGCACCATCCGCCAGGTCTTCCCGTCGAGGGAGGCGTGGTAGGCGAAGGTGTGGCCGATCCGGGAGACCCGCAACCACACCGTCCGGCCATCGACGACGAAGCCGTTGGCGTCGTCGGCGACACCGCGGGCGACCACCGAGACGATCATGGGCTCGCCGTCGGGGGAGAACTCGAAGCAGAGCTTGCCCCAGTGCTGGTCGTCGATCCACAGGAGCAGCACCCCCGCGTCGAAGGTCGAGGCGAAGTCCACGGTGACGCGGGCGCTGAGCTGGAAGTCGCCGTCCGGAGGAACGCCGAGCAGGGTCGCCGCGTTGAGCATCGACTCGGCGTTGAGCTGGGTGTCCGTTCCCGGGTCGATGAAGATGTCGGAGTGGGGGGCCGCCGAGGCCGTCACCTTGGCGGGAGGGGCCTCAGTGATCGTCCACGCCGCCTCGGGGGACGGCGAGAGCGTGAAGGGCAGGCCGGGCACGTTCCGGGTGAGGGGCATGTCGTCTCCATGGTCGTCCGGGATTGACAGTCTCGTGCCAGACTTCCCCGGGGATCAATGGGCGCGGGGGAACGACAACGCCGGGGCGTTCGTGCGGGCGGAGATGCTGGACTCACTCGCGGCGGCATCCGGCGTGGGACAGCCGGGAACCCCGTCGCCCGCCGGTCAGACCTCGATGGTCTGGAAGTCGTCCGGCACGACGCAGGCGTCGATGTGCGCCGCGTCGATCCCGGGGCCCAGATGCGTCAGCACGAACGGCACGTCGGGGAATCGTTCGCGCAGCGCCTCGACCTGCTCGACGTCCATGTGCCCGGTCGCGGGATGGTGCGGGCCGTTGCATTCCAGGATCAGCGTCGCACTGGCCGCGGCCAGCGTGTCGAGACCGACGCCCAGCCGGGTGTCACCCGAGTATCCGACGGTCGAGGCGCCTCGCTCGAAGATGTATCCGTAACAGTCGAGATGCGGCACGTGGTCCACCTCCACCGCCCGGAACCGGAGGGGACCGGCGACCTGCCAGGAGCCGTCGACCTCGACGTAGCGGATGTCGAGCTTCTGGTGGGCCTCCTTGTGGATGCCGGGCACCCCCGCCAGGTCCATCATCCTGGACAGGAAATCCTCGATCCCCGCAGGCCCGACCACGAAGAGTGGTGTGCCGCCGTGGCGGCCCAGCAGTTCGAGGAGGAGGAAGGGCCACCCGAAGGTGTGGTCGGCGTGGAAATGGGAGATGGCCACCACGTCGATGCTCGCGGCGTCGATTCCGCATCGTCGCAGGTGGGGCACGACAGCGGGCGACGGTTCGACCAGGATGTGATCATCGAGAACGAACCCGTTCCAGTATCGATCGGTGCTGTGAAAATTTCCGGTTCCCAGGAACGTGACCTTCGTCAATGTCGCTCTCCGTCATTTCGCTCGCGCAAGCCGGGCGGGCTGTGCCACCTCGACGCGAAGGATCCCGTACAGCACCGGAAAAATACCCCTGTCGGCGATCTCGTCGGCGGGCCTTCCGGTCAGGCGGCAGGGTGAGTGCCGGGGAAGAGCGACTGCAGCGCCGCGAGCTCACCGGCGGGCCGGTGCAACGTCACCGCGGCCGGCACCGCTGAAGCGCTCGATCGTGCGGCGGCGGTCGCGCCGGCCCGGCCGGACGCGCTGGTGCTCAGCCCGCCCATCTACTTCCGGCACCGCGACGACGAGATCGCCGAACCTGGCGCCCCGGCTCGCCGTCGAGCTCGCCGAGGCCCACGAGGCCGGCCGGGCGTGCCGGTGCCCCGCCGGCCGACAACGTGGTGACGTGAACAGCGGCCGCTCAAGGGACATGGCTCGCGTTCGACTGACCATCCGTACGTTGTCACGGTGGATCAGTCATAGATGTAAAGCCAGTAAAGGTATTGATCGGTGAATGAGAAATAGGCGTAGCGGCACTGGTACGGCCAGCCTTCACGCTGATATTGCTGGCCGGCGTCGACGCAGTCGAACTTTTTGGCATAAAGGTTTCCGGTGAAGCGCCATGCACCCGCATAGGCCTGAGCGGTCTGAGCCTGGGCGTTCTGGTAGGCCGCCGCCTTCACCGTCGTGACCTTGGTGCCGGCCTGCGCGGTGCTGGGTGTGGTGGCGATGGTCTGACGATCCTGAGCGTGTGCGGGAGCCATGGTGATGGCCGTGGTCGCGATCACGGTGCTGGAGACCAGGGCCGCCGCGAAAGCGGCAGAGATCTTCTTCAACGTTTCTCCTCTTGGGCAATGAGGTGATCGCACGAGCCGATTGCCGTGCTGTACACAAGAGGGTTTCGCGGGACGCCGCTGTGACTCGATCACGATGTAATGTGCGTCACACTGCGGCCATCGGTCGACTTTGGGCTGCTCGCCGGACCAGATCTGCCGCTCCAGCCTGTGCCCGTACGCGTGAGCCTCGGGCAGGATAGGTTCGCGGCCGTGGACGGGATCGCAGGGGTGCTCGCGACGGCGGCAGGGATGTTCGCCGGCACGAACGTGGACGACATCATCGTCCTGACGGTGTTGTTCCTGTCCTCGCGAGCCGGCGGGCGCCCGAGGCCGTGGCAGATCTGGGGCGGCCAGTACGCCGGGATCGCCGTCCTCGTCCTCGTGTCGGTCGTCGCCGCCCTCGGCCTGACGATCATTCCGGACGACTGGGTGGGCCTGCTCGGCCTGGTCCCCCTCGCGCTCGGCCTCCGGGGCCTGGTCTCGGCCCTTCGCGCCCGCGCCCGCGCCCGCGACGGCGGTGGCGGTGGCGGTGGTGGTCAGGCGGCGTCACCCGTCGCCTCCGGCCTGTTCTCGGTCGCGGGCGTGACGATCGCCAACGGCGCCGACAACATCTCCGTCTACACCCCGGTGTTCAGGACCATCGGCGCCGGCCCGGTCCTCGTGACCATCGGGGTGTTCGCGGTCGGAGTCGCGCTGTGGTGCCTGGCCGGCTCGTGGCTCGGCTCGCACCAGAAGGTCGTCGAGATCGTCGAACGCTACGGGCACTGGCTGGTGCCGGTGGTCTTCATGATCCTCGGGATGTTGATCCTTGCGGAGCTCTTCTGATCGACGGCTTTGCCGATAACCGGTAAGGACCATGCGTGCCGCCCACGGAGTTCCGGCCGTCGCTGGGTAGGTCGGATGACGCCCCACAGGGGGGGAAGACTCACTTGATCTACGGTGTCGGCGACATCCGCTGGAGGACGACATGGCCACCTGGACGAGCGACGACCTCACCAAGATCGGCGACGCGGAGGAGCTGGAGATCTCGTCGTTGCGACGGGACGGCAGCCTGCGCGATCCGGTGACGATCTGGGTCGTACGGCACGGCGACGACCTGTACGTACGAGCCGTGAACGGACGCGAGGGCGCCTGGTTCCGCGGCACCCAGACCCAGCACCGAGGGCGCATCGAGGCCGGCGGCGTCGGCAGGGACGTCACCTTCGCCGACGTGGACCCCGGCCTCAACGACGAGATCGACGCCGGCTACCGCGCCAAGTATCACCGCTACGCCCGGAACATCGTCGACTCCATTCTCACGCCGCAGGCGCGAGCCTCGACGACCAGACTCGTGCCCCGTGCCGGATAGCTCGCAACGTGGGACGACGCGACCGCGCCGCGGGTTCGCCGGCCGGCGGGCGACGTGTGACCCCAGCGAGACGTCCGAACTCCGCCAGCGCCCGGCCGGGACCAGCGGCGAAGCTGGTGCGCATGGACACTGTGGCCGACAGGCACACCCGTATCGAGCCGAACATCCTCTACTTCGGCACCCCCGTCGTTCTGATCTCCTCTACGAACGAGGACGGCACGGCCAACCTGGCCCCGATGTCCTCGGTGTTCTGGCTCGGCTGGCGGGCGGTGCTGGGACTGGGGGCACGGGCCCAGACGGCCCAGAACCTGCTCAGGACGGGGGAATGCGTCCTGAACCTGCCCTCTGCCGACCTCGCCGCCGCCGTGGACCGGCTGGCGCTGACTACCGGGTCCGACCCCGTTCCCAAGCGGAAGCAGGAGCGGGGTTACCGGTTCGTGGCGGACAAGTTCGGGCGGGCGGGGCTGAGCGCCGTCCCGTCGGAGACGGTGGCGCCGCCCCGGGTGGGCGAGTGCCCGGTGAGCATGGAGGCCGTGGTCGAGGCCACGCATCCGGTGGGGGACGACGGTGGGGTGCTGGCGTTCGAGGTGCGGGTGCGGCGCGTCTTCGTGCATGACGACATCCGCATGGCGGGGACCGACGACCGCATCGATCCCGACGCCTGGCGGCCGCTGATCATGAGCTTCCAGAAGTTGTACGGCCTGGGGCCGCAGGTGCATCCGTCGACGCTGGCGAGCATCCCCGAGCGGGTGTACCGAACAGCCGATCTGGAGCGCGCCCGCGATCTCCAGTCGCCGGCCTAGAGCCGGCCCGCGATCTCCAGACGCTCCGGCTAGGACGCCCCGGCTCAGGGTGCGCCCGCGATGTTCGGATGCTCCGGCTCAGGGTGCGCCCGCGATGTCCAGGAGTGCGAGCCAGGTGCGGCCGGGGCACAGGCGCTCGATCTCCTGGCGCGGGAGCCATTCCGCGCGGGTGCTCTCCGAGCCGGCGGGCGGGCTCGTCGGGCCGCCCGGCCCCGGCACGACCGCCCGGAACATCGCCATGTACGTCAAAGGCGCGTAGCGGTAGCCGGCCGGCGCCGGGACCAGGAGCTCGATGCGCTCCCAGGCGAAGACGGACAGGCCGGCGGGCGCCAGGCGCAGGCCGGTTTCCTCGTAGAGCTCCCGGACCGCGGCATCGATGGCGTTCTCGCCGGGATCGAGGTGCCCGCCGGGGATGTCCCAGCCACGGCCCTCCCGGTCGACGTACGTCATGAGGATGCGGCCCGCCTGGTCCGACACGAACGCGAACGCCGACGTGGTCTGGTCCGCCGGCGGGAGGGCCGGGGAGAGCATCAGGTCCAGCCGGTGGGCCACGGGGATCCAGGGCACCGTGTTCGTCGCGACCAACTGCGGCATGGAGCCCCCTTTCGGCGTCGGTGGTGACCAGCCTAGGGGGTGGTGCGGTCAGACGCCTTTGCGCATGGCGCGGTTGCCCAGGTAGAGGCCGATCGCGGCGATGGCGCAGGCCGCCGCGGTGCCGTACAGGATGGCGGGGTCGGTCAGGTCGCCGGAGAAGAGGGCGCGCTGGGCGTCGACGATGTAGGCGACCGGGTTGAGCTGCCCGGCCGCGCGGAGCCAGGCCGGCGCGGTCTCCATCGGGAGCAGGACACCCGACAGGAGCAGCAGGGGGAAGGTGACCGACTGGCTGACGATGTAGAACAGGGTGCCGCCGCTCCCCGACTTGATGGCCAGGACGAACGAGAGCGCGCTCAGGCCCACGCCGAAGACGACGAGCTGGGCCAGCCCCGCCAGGACCCCCACCGGATGGAGCTCGAAGCCCAGCGGGAGGGCGAGCAGGATGATCAGCACGGCCTGCGCCAGCAGGATGACCAACTCCTTCATGGCCCGGCCGACCAGCATCGCGGTGCGGCTCAGCGGCGTGACCATCAGGCGCTCCATCGAGCCGCCGATCAGCTCGACCAGCAGCGTGTAGCCGGAGGACATCGGGCCGGTCAGGCTCATCATGACGAGGATGCCCGGCACGAACCACTGCCATGACGATCCCATCGCGCCGTCCAGCAGCGACCCGAACAGGAACAGGAACAGCAGCGGCTGCCCCATCTCGAACAGCAGCCCGGCGGGCTCGCGCAGGACCGGCGCGAACTCGCGGGAGAAGACGGTGGTGGTGTCACGCAGGAATGTCGTCATCGGTGAGGCTTCTCCCGGTCAGAGTGAGGAACACGTCGTCCAGAGTGGGGCGGATGGTCTCGGCGGCGGTGACCTTGATGCCGGAGTCGTCCAGGGTGCGGAGGTACGCGGGCAGGGCGGTGGCCGCGTTCGGGACCCGGATGCGCACGGTCGTGCCCGCGACCTCTACTCCCGCGACCGTTGCGCCCGCCGTCCCTGTGCCCGTCCCTGTGCCCGCCGCCGCTGTGCCGGTCAGGTGGGCGGCCCGCCTGGCCTCGTCCTCCGTGCTGGTGGTGATGGTGACGTGGTCGCCGGCGAGGTCGTTCTTGAGCTGTTCGGCGGTGCCGTCCGCGATGATCCGGCCGTTGTCGATGATCACGACGCGCTCGGCCATGTTGTCGGCCTCCTCCAGGTAGTGCGTGGTGAGGAAGAGCGTCGTCCCGTACGTCTCCCGCAGCCGGAGGATGTGCTGCCAGATCTCCGCGCGGCTCTTCGGGTCCAGGCCGGTCGAGGGTTCGTCGAGGAAGAGCAGGGCGGGACGGTGGACGAGCCCGAGCGCGATGTCCAGGCGGCGGCGCTGGCCGCCCGAGAGCGTGCCCGGCTTGCGCTTGGCCAGGGGTCTGAGGTCCAGCAGGTCGAGCAGCTCGTCGGCGCGGGTGCCCGCCTGCCTGAGATCCAGGCCGTAGCAGCGGCCCTGGGTGACGAGCTCGTCGCGGACGCGGAAGTTCTCGCCCGCGCCGTTGCGCTGGCCCACGTAGCCGATGCGGGCCCGTACGCCCGCCGCGTCCCTGGTCACGTCGTGGCCCGCCACCATGGCGGTGCCCGAGGTGGGCGGCAGGAGGGTGGTGAGCATGCGGAGGGTGGTGGATTTTCCGGCGCCGTTCGGGCCCAGGAAGGCCACGAGCTGACCGGCCGCCACGTCCAGGTCGATGCCTCGTACGGCGGCCACGGATTCCTTCTTGACGGTGAACACACGGGTGAGTCCCCGGGCTTGGATCATGGTCGGCGCCTCCGGGCATGACGAAGAAAGCCCTGGTCCGGGCTTGTTTCAAGGATCGAGCCCAGTTTGCGCACGGGAAATCCGGTCTGGCAAACGCGAACATACCTTTCATATACGGCTCTGACCTGCGGGAACGACGTCTCGGGCGAGGGTTCTCCGGTGGCCGATTTCCGGGCTCTGACGTGCGGATTTCCGAGTTGTGGAGGATTTTTCGGCTTTTCGTGGACGGGTGGGCCGGGCGGGGGTGGCGGCGGCCGCGCGGACGCCCGGGGGTGGGCGCTCGGACTGCCGGTTTCAGCGGGTACGGCGCCGGTTGCGGCCGATCGTCTGGGCGGGACGCGCCACGTATCGAAAACTGTTGATATTTCGTGACTTGCGGCATTGTTGAAGCTCCGCAATGATCTCCCGCGTGAAACGTCTGTGGTTATTTGCGATAATTGCGATGATGGGGATGACCGGCGTCGCCGAGGCGGCGGACGGGGTTCCCGGCGTGGACGTCAGTAACTGGACTGGCGACATCGAGTGGGAAACCGTGGTCTCGGGGGGCGGGAAGTTCGCGTTCGTCCATGCCACCGAGGGGACGAACTATCGAAACCCGCGTTTCGACGCGCAGTTCGGCGGCGCTGCCGGAGCCGGGCTGATCAGGAGCGCTTATCACTTTGCGCAACCGCACGAATCCGATGGGACAGCGCAGGCCGACTATTTTCTCCAGAACGGCGGCAACTGGATCACCGACGGCCAAACCCTGCCCGGAGTGCTCGATATCGAAGACAACCCGTACAAGGACAAGAACGGCAAGAACAACTGTTACGACCTGTCCGCCAAGGACATGGTGACCTGGATCAAGGACTTCACGAAGAAGTACCGCCAGGCGACCGGCCGCCACGCGATCATCTACACCACCACGAGCTGGTGGCAGACGTGCACCGGCAATTCCAGCAAGTTCACGGCGAACCCGCTCTGGCTGGCGCGCTGGGGCAGCGAGCCCGGCGAGCTGCCGAAGGGCTGGAAGAAGCACACGTTCTGGCAGTCGGCGGAGAAGGGCACGCTGGCCGGCGGTCAGAACGCGTTCAACGGCTCGGAGTCCCAGCTCAAGGGGCTGGCCGATCCGCCGGCCGAGGTGACCGTGTCGGGGGTGGCGCGGAGCCGGAGGTCGTACACGGTGACGATCTCCAACACCGGGCCGTACCCGGTCAAGGACGTCAAACTGTCGGGGCGGACGTTCGGCGGGCAACGGGTGATCAAGGCGTCCGGGTGCACGTTCAGCGGCACGGCGGTGCGCTGCACGGTCGGCGAGCTGGCGCGGGGGAAGAAGGTGACGTTCACGATCGCCACCAAGCCCGCCAGGACGAAAGGCCGGGTCGGCGTCAACGTCACCGTCGGGTCGGTCAAGCTCAAACTCACCTCCCGATGAGAACACCCATGTGAATGGGGGCGGCCACGGGCCGTGGCGGCGGCGTCGCTCCTGCTGACCGCCACGGCGTCTGTGCTGTTGAGTGGGCGCGTGCCGTCGTGGAGGTCCGGCTCGCGCACGCAGGTCGCGCGGCTTCCCGCCTGATCGGTACCGACTCGGTATGCCTGTAACGCCTGTGGCGCGACGAAAAATGAGAGACCCGGCGGCTAATGTGTGCCGCTATGGACAGGCGATGGGTGGGGCTCGACGGCTACGAGGTCGTAGGCGTGGTGCACGCGGGGCGGCAGGTGCTGCGGGTGCTCAGGCACGGGTGGGTCATCGCCGACTGCACCACGGTGAAGGAAGTGGCCCGGCACCTCGATCTGGCCGATCTGTGCGAGGTGATCGAGCTGCCGGAGCGGCGGCGGGCGGAGGCCGTTCTGGGCGCCACAACGAGTTCGCGTCATCGCTGAGTGCCGTGTATGGTTACACCTGTCCGCAGCGCCGGACAGGCCCCTATAGCTCAGTCGGCAGAGCGTCTCCATGGTAAGGAGAAGGTCAACGGTTCGATTCCGTTTGGGGGCTCGCATTCTGACAGGCAAAACGCTCGGTCCGAGATAACTCGGAGCCGGGCGTTTCTTGTTGCGGCGACAGAAATGCGATCGATCGAGAAAATCAGTTGCCATGTACATCGACACTCGGCCGGGACGCGACGACAAGCCGAACGAGGACTACGTCGCCGCCACGGTCAACGGCACCTCCGCCAGGGCTGTCCTGCTCGACGGCGCCGGCGGCCCATCCGAACTCCCGACCGGCTGCCACCACGGCACCCCTTGGTACGTGAGCCGGCTCGGGGACCACCTGATGTTCAACATGCGCGACCCGGCCACCTCGCTGACAACCGCCCTGGCACAAGCCATCGATGCCGTGGCGGAGTCGCACTGCGTAGGGTGCGACCTCAATGACCCTGGAACCCCATCGAGCACGGTCATCATGGTGCGGCGGGTCAACGGCATCGTGGACTATCTGGTGCTCGGCGACTCCACCTTCGTCGCAGAAGCGGAGGGAAAGGTCGAGACCGTCTCGGACAGGCGTATCGAGAGCGTGGGCGCCGACTTATGGCAAGCCATGACCGTCCTGCCGACGGGCACTCCCGAACATCAAGCAGCGCGCATCGCCTTCGTGGAGAACCAGCGGCGCAAGCGGAACAAGCGGGCCGGCGGATACCCGATCGCGTCGAACGATCCCGAAGCCGCCTACGACGCGCTGACCGGAACGTTCTCCTCCGATGACACACGCCGCGTCGCGCTTCTGTCAGATGGTGCCACCCGGTTCGTCGAGTTCGGGCTCGGAACGTTCGCCGACGTCCTCGACATCCTGGGCTCCGCCACCCCCGAGCGGCTGTTCGATCGCGTACGCATGGCGGAAGCGAGCGATCCTGCCGGCGAGCGGTGGCCGCGGGCCAAGCGGTGTGACGACGTCGCCGCCGCGTACCTGCCCATCCGGGCGAGCCGAAGCGCTTGATCGCGACGCGTCCCACACGAAAGGACGTGACTCCCGGGCGGGTGTGGGGCGAGTGCGGGCGGGGTAGTTGGGTTGGCGTGCGGGGGCGGGTGGCTGCTAGTCTGACCGGCACCTCCGATCAAGATCCCCGCGTGCCTGGCTCTTGATTTCGATTGTCGGGGGTTCCTGGGGCATACTAGGGGGACCCCACCTGATCGGGTGAGTTACTAATGTGCTCACCACGTCGGGTATCCTCTACGGGGCCGGGGTCTTACCGGCTCAAAGGCGGAGTAGCTCAGTCAGGCAGAGCAAACGGCTCATAATCGTTGTGTCGCCGGTTCAAGTCCGGCCTCCGCTACTGCCCATTCCCAGGTCGATCGGCCTGGGCACGGGCGTGTCCATGTCTCGAACGTAGAAAGGCACTCCCAAGTGGCTGCCACCGACGTTAGGCCGAAGATCACGCTGGCCTGCCAGGAGTGCAAGCACCGCAACTACATCACGCGGAAGAACCGGCGCAATGACCCGGATCGGCTTGAGCTGAAGAAGTACTGCCCCAACTGCCGCTGCCACCGCGCGCACCGCGAGACCCGATAGTTCTCCGGGCAGACCCCATATCCTTCATATCGAACAACCGGCGCTCCTCAGCAGGGCGCCGGTTCGTCGTGTCTGGGGCTACAGAGCAGCGGTGCCGGGCGGTGCCCCTGTCACCACGTGGCCGGGCAGGCGGGCGCGCGTGACGGCGGTTGCCACGTGGCGGTCAGCGGGCGTATTCCTGGAGGTCGCCGGCCATGGCCGGCGGGTGGCGGGCAGGTGCGCTCCGCCGTAAAAGATAGCTCCTTTACCAGGGACGGCCGAATGTTGTTCTGTTAGCGTCTGAGGGAGCAGCGCTCGGCTGCGGAGACATGCGAGGGAGCCGCTGATGGCCTTGAACCGTGACTTCGTGGGCAGAACGTACCCGCCCGGCGCCCCCTACGAGGTCAGCCGGGTGAAGATCAGGGAATTCGCGGCCGCGATCGGTGACAACAACCCGCTCTACCGCGACAGAGAGGCCGCCCAGGCCGCCGGCTATCCCGACGTGATCGCGCCCCCGACGTTCCCCATCGTCTTCAGCCTGCAGAGCGGAGGCGAGGCGCTCGCGGACCCGGGTCTCGGCCTCAACTTCGCCATGGTGGTCCACGGCGAGCAGCGCTTCGAGTACGTACGTCCCGTCTATGCCGGCGACCAGCTCGTGGTAACGGCGACGATCACCGACATCAGGACCGCCGGGCGCAACGAGCTGCTGACCGTGCGGAGCGACGTGGCCACCGTCGACGGTGAGCCTGTCTGCGTCACCTACAACACGATCGTCGAGCGTGGAGGGGCAGGCTGAGATGACCGCCACCATGAAGTACGACGAGCTTGAGGTCGGGCAGGAGATCCCGGCCGTGGACTACAACGTGCGCCGGGCCAACCTGGTGATGTACGCCGGGGCGTCCGGAGACTTCAACCAGATCCACTGGAACGAGCGGTTCGCCAAGATGGTCGGATTGCCGGACGTGATCGCGCACGGGATGTTCACGATGGCGCAGGCCGGCCGGTACGTCACCGACTGGGCCGGGGATCCGGGCGCGGTGGTGGACTTCGGGGTGCGGTTCTCCTCGATGGTGGTCGTACCCGATGACGATCAAGGGGCGACGATCTCCGTCAGCGGGGTGGTGGAGGAGAAGCTTGCGGACAAGCGGGTGGTCATCGGGCTGCTCGCGAGGTCGGGCGACGCGCGGGTCCTGTCGAAGGCGCGTGCGGTGGTGCAGCTCTCCTGACGTGGTGCTGATCGTCATGGCATGACGGTGGCGGGATGATATGTCGGGCTGGTCGTGGGTACGCGTAGTCCCCATGAGTGATGGTTTGCGACAGGTGTGGCCCTCGGTTCGATCGATCCCCGTTTCGGCCGTCACGGATACCAAGCCTCCCGGGCACATGCGGCCCGCACGCATGGAGCAGGTGGCGGGAGGCACGGGCAGCGGACGGGACACGACCGGTGGACAGGCGGCCGGTGGGCGGGCCGCCGGCAGGCAGGCGGCCGGTGGGCGGGCCGCCGCGCGGCCTGGAGCGGCCACCGGGGTCGGGACGGCCGGGGCCCGGCTCGCGGGGACGCACGCTCGCCAGAACCCCGCCGCCGAGCTGGGCTTCTCCGGCGACCCGGGCCAGCACGGCGATCCCGGTGACGACATGCTGCACGCCCAGCGCATCTGGGACGGCACGCTGGCCACCAACCGCCTCGACGACCTGGGCGTCAACGCCGAGCGTCAGCGGTTGGAGACCAAGGACGTCACCGTCAGCGTGAGCCTGCTCGCCGACGGCTGGCCGGACGACGTGGCGAAGTCCGTTCAGTCGCTGATCGATCACACGCACGCGCGGGTGCTCGCCCTCGACCTGGGCAACATTGACGGCGCCGGTGACGTGCTGGACGAGCTGGCCGACCGGCATCCGGAGCGGATCGCCGTGTGGCACGTCGCCGAGCGGCCGCACTGGCGTGGGGGCACGGCGACCTGGGGGGAGAGCCGCGCCAAGCTGCTGCGGCTGGACGAGTCGAGCGTGCACGTGCTGATGGAGACGGACGTGGTGCTGCGTGGCGACGCGCTGACGCCGCTGGTGGCGGCGGTCATCGAGGGAGCGGTCGCGGCAGGCTGGCACGGCCTGGAGCCGGTGGAGGGCGAGGGCCAGGACGCCCCTGCGGCCTGGCAACCCGACCACTCGCAGAACGGCGGCACGACGCCGGCGGGCGGCCATCCACAGAACGGCGGCACGACGCCGGCGGGCGGCCATCCGCAGGACGGCGGCACGACGCCGGCGAGTGGCGATGCGCGGGCGCGGTGGCGGGTGGCCGGGCCTGGGAAGGTGCGGGCGCTGGGCGGGGAGCTCATGGCCGTACGCAGAGCGACCGCGCTGGGCGCGCTCCCCGAGGACGCCCACTACGGCGGGAACGCCGATCTGGAGTTCTCTTTGGCCCTCGGCGGCGACCTCGTCGTCCCCGGCAAGACCCTGCCCGTGACCAGGCTCGGCCCTCATGAAGTCGCCCCCGACTACCGGGCCCGTGAGTGCGGGCGCAACTACGCGGGGGTGCTGCGCAGGCTGCGAGACTCATAAGCTTGGTGCTCATGGAGATGCTCGCGCCGTACACCACGCTGCGCCTGGGCGGTCCCGCCCGCGACTTCGCCGAGGCCACCTCGGCGGAACAGCTCGTGTCCCTGACCGCCGACGCCGACCGCAACGGCGTGCCCACGCTGGTGCTAGGCGGCGGCAGCAACGTCGTGGTGGCCGACGAGGGGTTCGACGGACTGGTCATCAAGGTCGCGACCGAGGGCGTGACGGTCTCCCGTGACGGGGAGCAGGCCGTCGTCACGGTCGAGGCGGGGGAGGACTGGGACCTGCTGGTGGCCCGTGCGGTGGCCGAGGGGTGGTCGGGCATCGAGTGCATGTCGGGCATCCCCGGGCTGGTGGGCTCGACGCCCATCCAGAACGTCGGCGCGTACGGGCAGGAGGTCGCCCAGACCATCCGGTGTGTCCGGGCCTACGACCGTCTCACCCGGCAGGTGGTGGACCTGGAGGCGCGGCAGTGCGGGTTCTCCTACCGTGACAGCGCCTTCAAGCGCGACCTGGCCCGGCACGTGGTGCTCGCGGTGACGTACGCGCTGGACGTCTCGGAGTCGTCGGGCGCGGTGGCGTACGCGGAGCTGGCCAAGAAGCTGGAGGTCGAGGTCGGCGAGCGGGTGCCGCTGGCCCCGGCCCGCGAGGCCGTCCTGGCGCTGCGGCGCGGCAAGGGCATGGTGCTCGACCCGGACGATCCCGACACGCGCAGCGCCGGCTCGTTCTTCACCAATCCGATCCTGTCGGCCGAGGAGGCCGGGGAGCTGGCCGTGCGCGCTCCCGGGCATCCGCACTGGGACCTGCCCGGCGGCTCCGTCAAGGTGCCCGCCGCCTGGCTGATCGAGCAGGCCGGTTTTCCCAAGGGCTACGAGCGCGGCCGGGCGCGCATCTCCACCAAGCACACCCTCGCCCTCACCAACCCCACGGGCACCGGCACCACCGCCGACCTGCTGGCCTTGGCCAGGGAGGTGCGTGACGGGGTGTCCGAGAAGTTCGGGGTCACCCTGGTCAACGAGCCGGTGCTGGTCGGCTGCACCCTGGCGGAATAGCTCCCTCCGCCGGGCTGTTATGGTGAGTTGAAATTACCGAAGGGGAGTAGTCCCAATCGTGTGATCGACATGCTGGCGCGTCATCGCGCCCGGTCACACGGGCCTTCATACGGGCGGACGAGACCTTCGGCCTGGCAGTCATGTGACAAGACGCTGCCGGGCCGAAGTCGTGCCCGAAAATCTCCCTGGGTGCCTGCTTCCGGCTCGGTCGCGCGGAAGAGGACCGTTTGGAAGCGTTCTGGATCAGCCTCGTCGTGATCTTCGTGGCTGAGCTCGGCGACAAGAGCCAGTTGATGGCCATGACGTTCGCGACTCGTTTCAAGACCTGGCCCGTGCTCCTGGGCATCACGATCGCCACGACCGTCGTGCACCTGCTCAGCGTCGCCGTGGGCGGTCTGATCGGCGACGCGCTGCCGACGACGGCCATCTCCGTGGTGGCGGGCCTGGCCTTCCTCGCGTTCGCCGCGTGGACGCTGCGCGGTGACGAGCTCACCGAGGAGGAGTCCAAGAAGGCCCAGCGCACCACCAGGAACGCCGTGATCGCGGTGACCGTGGCGTTCTTCCTGAGCGAGCTGGGCGACAAGACGATGCTGGCCACCATCACGCTCGCCACGAAGCACGGCTGGGTGGGCACGTGGATCGGCTCGACGGTCGGCATGGTGGCGGCGGACGCGCTGGCCATCGTGGTGGGCCGGCTGCTGGGCAAGCACCTGCCGGAGAAGGCCATCCGGTACGGCGCCGCCGCCGCGTTCGCGGTGTTCGGGGTCGTGCTGCTGGCCGAGGCGCTGCTCTGAGGAACGGCTGACGAGGCGCTGCGCTGAGAAACACCGAGTGAGGAACGGCTAAGAGGGCAGCAGGGACAGGCGGTGGGCCACCGCGGCGGCCTCGCCGCGGGTGGTGACGCCGAGCTTGGCCAGGATGTTCGAGACGTGCACGCTCACCGTCTTGGCCGAGATGAACAGCTCGGCCGCGATGTCCCTGTTGGTCCTGCCCAGGGTCACCAGCCGCAGCACCTCCAGCTCGCGCGGCGTCAGCAGCTCCGACGGCTCCTGGGCGTGCTGGCCGCCCACCCGGCGCGACAGGGCCTCGATCTCGTCGATCAGCGGGGTGGCGCGCAGCGCCTGAGCCAGCGGGAGAGCCACCCGCAGCCGGGCGGCGGCCCCCTCGCGGTCGCCGCCGTGCGCCGCCGTGGACGCGGCCCGCAGCAGCGCCCTGGCCTGGTTGTGCGGGCGCTTGAGCCGCTCCCAGGCCGCCGCCGCGGCGTCGAGGTCACCGGTGAACGACAACCGGTACGCCTCCGCCACCGGCCCGATCAGCGCCAGCTCGGCCGCCACCCCGGCGGCGTGCGCGCGTAGCGCCGCGGCCCGGCCGGGCTCGGTGGTCTCGGCGGCGTCGCAGACCGTGCGGAGCAGGGAGAGCAGCCGCCAGCTCAGCATGGCCTTGCTCGACTGCCGGGGATGCGCGAGCACGTCCTCGGCCACGGCCAGCGCGGCCCCCGGCTCTCCCCTGAGCAGGTGCCAGCCGATGCGCAGCCGGAAGTTGGTGATGAAGTCCTGGACGGAGTCCTCCGGACGGCCCTTGAGCACGCCGATCTCCGACAGGATGCCCTCGACGAGTTGCTGCTCGCCCCTGGCCAGCGCGATGTCGGCGCGCACGCGCAGCAGGGCGTACCTGGTGCGCAGGTTGGGCCCGTGGCTGAGCGCGCCGTCGACGACCTCGATGGCCTCGTCCCAGCGGCCGATCGACTCCAGCGCCTCGGCCCAGTTGTTCTTGATGAACAGGCCGCTGCCGCGTAGCCGGCCGTACTTCTTGGCCATCCCCCAGCCGTCCACCGCCATGCGCAGGGCCTCGTCCTCGCGGCCCATGTCGATGAGCGCGTCGATGTTGTTGCCGATCGCCCTGGTGATCAGGCGGCCGGAGCCCTCCTGCAGGCCGATCTCCAGCGCCTGCTCGTTGATGACGATCGTGGTCTCCAGATCGCCGCTGAGCGAGTGGCCGAGCGCCAGGTTCAGCAGCAGGTCGGCTTCGAGGCACCGGTCGCCGAGCTCCCTGACCAGGAGCAGCGTCTCGGTGATGAGCTCCCTCGCCTCGGCGATCTCGCCCTGCAGCATCAGGTGGCGGCTCAGCGGCGCGGCGACCACGGCCCGGTCGAGGCTGTTGTCCGGCACGAGTCTCAGGGCGTGCCGGAGGTCGTCGATGACGCCCACATGGCCCTTGGAGCTCTTGAACGCCGCCCGCCGCACGATGAGCTGCGCGGTGCGCGCCGGCTCCTGGGCCTCGTCCAACTGGGCGAGGGCGGCCTTGACGAACTTCATGCCCTTGTCATCGTCGCCGCCGGCGTTCGCGGCCTCGGAGGCGCGCTCCAGCACGGCGGTGTGGTCGGCGCCGATCAGCCGGGCGGCGTCGGGGACGCGGTCCCAGAGCATGAGGACACGTTCGAGCAGCGGCACGGCCTCGGTGTAGGCGAACGCTTTGAACGACTTGCGGGCCGCCTCCCACGCGGAGACCAGGGCCCAGTGGTCGTCGCGGGCGCCGTACCAGTGGTGGGCCAGCTCGACGGCGGCGCGGCCCGGCGGGACGAGCCCGCGGTCCTTGGAGATCTCCTCGGCGTACCTGGCGTGCAGGCGCTGGTGCTCGCCCGGCAGCAGCTCGTCATGCACGGCCTCGCGGATCAGCGAGTGCCGGAAGACGTAGGCGCGGTTGTCGGCGATCTGCAGCACGTTGCCCGCGATGGCGGGGCGCAGCGCGGTCTCCAGCTCGACGTCGGACAGGCCGCTCACGGCGGCCAGCAGCGCGTGGCTGACCCGGATGCCGCCGGCCGCGGCCACGCGCAGCACGCGCTGGGTCTCCTCGGGCAGCCGCTCGACGGAGTTGAGGATCAGGTCCTGCATGGACTCGGGGAACGTGCAGTCGATGCCGCACTCCAGCAGGGCCTCCACGAACAGCGGGATGCCCTCGCTGCGCTCGTAGACCTTCATGGCCTTGGCGTATTCGGGGACCGTGCCGAGGATCCCGGCCATCTGCTCGGCGACCTCGTCCCTCGACAGGCGGGGCAGGTCGAGCCGGTGCACGCCGTTGACCCGGCCCAGCTCGGCCAGCACCGGCCTGAGCGGATGCTGGCGGTGCAGGTCGTCGGAGCGGTAGGTCATGACGATCAGCACCTGCGGGGCGTGCAGGTTGCGGCTGAGGAAGGCGATGAGGTCGCGGCTGGATCGGTCGGCCCAGTGGATGTCCTCGATGACGAGGATGGTGGGCCGGGTGTCCGCGAGGCGTTCGAGGAGGGTGAGGAACTGCTCGAAGAGGCGGGCGCGCCCCATGTCGGTCTCGCCGTCGCCGCTGGGCTCGCCGAACTCGGGCAGCAGCCGGGCGAGATCGCGCTCGGCGCCCTCCGGCAGCAGCGCGGTCACCGGGGCCGGGCCCTGCTCTCTGACGAGTTGCCGTAGCGCGGCCGTGAAAGGCGCGTAGGCCAGGCCCTCAGTGGACAGCTCGACGCAGCCGCCGAACAGCACGTGCGCGCCGCCCGCCGCGCAGCGCTCGGCGAAGCGCTGCACCAGCCTGGTCTTGCCGACTCCCGCTTCGCCGCCGAGGAGGACCGCTGTCGCCAGGCCTTTCCGTGCTTCGTCGAAGCTTTCGGAAAGAGCCGCGAGCTCCTCTTCCCGCCCGACGAAGACGGGACTGACCGATCGTCCCCGCATGTCATCCAGCATGGCATGTCCCATGGATTGCTTTCGACGTATTTAGGCGGGTATATAAGCCCAGCTCAAGGGGGTGCGGAGGCCCGGCCACCAGGAAGAAGGTGGCCGGGCGCGCGTCGGGTGGTCATGAGGAGCGGAGCTTGCCGAAGAGGGAGCGGCGCTCGGACTTGTTGCCGCTTTCCGCCTCGCGTACGCGGCGGTGGTTGGCGGCGGCCTTGTGCAGCTCGTTCACGTGACTCTTCATGAGCTCGAACTGGATCTCGGGATTCATGGTCTCTCCTGCTGTTTCGTGCTTCTTTCTGACTTCCTTAAGACTCGCTCTAAGGGGTGGTCCGCCACATCGGGTGGATGCCCTATCTCTGGGTGTGCGAGGCGGGCGACATGCCTAGGACCTCGGCGCCAATCGCCCTAGGGTGCTCCGGTTTGGAGCTAGGGACCCTGGTCGGCGATGCTGTGGGGGTGTCAACTGTGACTACTTCGCTCGCGGGTGTCGCCTCGACCGACGCGACGCTGCGAGCGTTCCTGCACGGCCTGCCCGGTGTCGACCGGGTCGGCGCGGACCAGCGGGCGGCGATGCTCGGCACCCGTTCGATCAAGACGACCGCCAAGGCCCAGGCCATTGACCTGGCCATTTCCATGGTGGACCTGACCACGCTCGAAGGAGCCGACACGGCCGGCAAGGTGCGCGCGATGTGCACCAAGGCCGTGCACCCCGGCGGTGGCGCCCCCCGGGTGGCGGCCGTCTGCGTCTACCCCGACCTGGTCGCCGTGGCCGTCGAGGCGCTGCGCGGATCGGGAGTGAAGGTGGCCTCGGTGGCGACCGCGTTCCCGAGCGGGCGCACCTCGCTCGAGGTCAAGGTGAGCGACACCGCGCTGGCGGTGGCGGCCGGGGCCGACGAGATCGACATGGTGATCGATCGGGGGGCGTTCCTGTCCGGCGCTTACATGAAGGTGTTCGAGGAGATCGTCGCGGTGAAGGCCGCCTGCGGGGCGGCGCATCTGAAGGTGATCCTGGAGACGGGCGAGCTGGGCACGTACGACAACGTGCGCCGCGCCTCCTGGCTGGCGATGCTGGCGGGCGGCGACTTCATCAAGACCTCCACCGGCAAGGTGTCGCCGGCCGCGACGCCGCCCGTGACCCTGATCATGCTGGAGGCGGTCCGGGACTTCCGCGACGCCACCGGGCGTCAGGTCGGGGTCAAGCCGGCGGGCGGCATCCGCACGACCAAGGACGCGATCAAGAACCTGGTGCTGGTCAACGAGACCGCGGGGGACGACTGGTTGTCGCCGGACTGGTTCCGGCTGGGCGCCTCCTCCCTGCTGAACGACCTGCTGATGCAGCGGCAGAAGCTGGCCACCGGCCGGTACGCCGGTCCCGACTACTTCACCCTGGACTGATGATGGCGATCTTCGAGTACGCCCCCGCACCCGAGTCTCGCGACGTCGTCGACCTCAAGCCGTCCTACGGGTTGTTCATCGACGGCGAGTTCGTCGACGGCGGCGGCCCCGCCTTCAAGACGATCAATCCGGCGACCGAGGAGGCGCTGGCCGAGGTGGCCACCGCCACGCCCGGCGACGTGGACCGGGCGGTGCGAGCAGCGCGCAAGGCGTTCGGCGTCTGGAGCGCCCTGCCTGGCGCCGAGCGCGCCAAATACCTGTTCCGCATCGCGCGGATCATCCAGGAGCGCGGCCGCGAGCTGGCCGTGCTGGAGTCGCTGGACAACGGCAAGCCCATCCGCGAGTCGCGCGACGTGGACGTGCCGCTGGTCGCGGCGCACTTCTTCTACTACGCGGGCTGGGCCGACAAGCTGGCCTACGCCGGGTTCGGCAGCAAGCCGCTCGGTGTGGCCGGGCAGGTCATCCCGTGGAACTTCCCGCTGCTCATGCTGGCCTGGAAGATCGCTCCGGCGCTGGCCTGCGGCAACACCGTGGTGCTCAAGCCGGCCGAGACGACGCCGCTGACCGCGTTGTTGTTCGCCGACATCTGCCGCCAGGCCGGCCTGCCGCCCGGCGTGGTCAACATCGTGACCGGCGCGGGCGAGACCGGCGCCGCCGTGGTGGCGCACCCCGACGTGAACAAGGTGGCCTTCACCGGCTCCACCGAGGTCGGCCGGATCATCGCCAGGACGGTGGCCGGCACCGGCAAGAAGCTGACGCTGGAGCTGGGCGGCAAGGCGGCGAACATCGTGTTCGATGACGCCGCCATCGACCAGGCCGTCGAGGGCATCGTCAACGGGATCTTCTTCAACCAGGGGCACGTCTGCTGCGCCGGATCGCGGCTGCTGGTGCAGGAGTCCGTGCAGGAGGAGCTGCTCGACTCGCTCAAGCGGCGCCTCGGCACGCTGCGCGTCGGCGATCCGCTGGACAAGAACACCGACATCGGCGCGATCAACTCCGCCGAGCAGCTCGCGAAGATCCGCGAGCTGTCCGCGCTCGGGGAGTCGGAGGGCGCCGAGCGCTGGTCGCCCGCGTGCGAGCTGCCCGAGCGGGGCTTCTGGTTCCCGCCGACGTTGTTCACCGGGGTCGCGCAGTCGCACACCATCGCCAGGGACGAGATCTTCGGTCCGGTGTTGTCCGTGCTGACCTTCCGCACCCCGGCCGAGGCCGTGGAGAAGGCCAACAACACCCCGTACGGGTTGTCGGCCGGCGTCTGGACCGAGAAGGGGTCGCGCATCCTGTGGATGGCCGACAGGCTCCGGGCCGGGGTCGTCTGGGCCAACACGTTCAACAAGTTCGACCCGGCCTCGCCCTTCGGCGGCTACAAGGAGTCGGGCTACGGCCGCGAGGGCGGTCTGCACGGGCTGGAGGCCTACCTTGACGTGTGAACATCGCCGTTCGCGCCGTCGCCTCCGCCGTGCGCAGGCCACCCGCGACCACGCCTACGCCCGCGCCGGGCGCCCCGTGCGCACCGGCTGGTACGCCCACCGCTGCGGCGTGAGCCGATGCGCGCAGGTCTTCGTGCCGGTCGAGATGTCGCAGGAGTCCACCTGGAGGGGTCGGGGCGATGAGTAGGTTGTCCGTCAGAAAGACCTACAAGCTGTATATCGGCGGGGCGTTCCCGCGCTCGGAGAGTGGGAGGTCCTATCCCGTGACCTCGCCCAAGGGCGACTTCCTCGCCAACGCCTCCCGGGCCTCGCGCAAGGACGCCCGCGACGCCGTCGTGGCCGCGCGCAAGGCGTTCCCCGGCTGGTCCGGGGCCACCGCCTACAACCGGGGGCAGGTCGTCTACCGCGTCGCCGAGATGCTGGAGGGCCGCCGCGCCCAGTTCGCCGAGGAGCTGGGCGGCGGCAAGCGGGCGGCGCTGGAGGCGGTGGACGCGGCCGTGGACCGGCTGGTCTGGTACGCGGGGTGGTCCGACAAGATCACCGCCGTCCGCGGGGCCGCCAATCCGGTCGCGGGGCCGTACTTCAACCTGTCCTCGCCCGAGCCGGCCGGCGTGGTCGCGATCGTCGCGCCCGCCGATCCGCTGCTCGGGCTGGTGTCGGTGGTCGCGCCGGCCATCATCACCGGCAACACCTGCGTCGTGGTGGCCTCCGAACGCGCGCCGCTCGCCTCGATCACGCTGGCCGAGGTGCTGGCGACCTCCGACCTGCCCGGCGGGGTGGTCAACGTCCTGACCGGGCAGCAGGCCGAGCTGGCTCCGTGGCTGGCGGCGCACATGGACGTCAACGGGCTCGACCTCACCGGGGTCGAGGACGGCGACCTGGCGCTGCGGTGCGAGCAGGCCGCCGCCGAGAACCTCAAGCGGGTCCTGCGCCCGGCCGATGAGGACTTCGCGGCGGATCCCGGGATCGGGCGGATGACCAGGTTCCTGGAGACCAAGACCGTCTGGCATCCGCTGGGGGTCTGAGCGCTCGGTCGCCGAGAGGGGTCAAGGTGGAGGACGGCGTCCGGCGGGCTCGTGCATGGCGAGCCGCTGGAAGCCGGCCCGCTCGGCGTCACATGCGGAATGATTGCTGCGAATAATCGTTTCCCTTACTAAGGACGTTGACGCGCCCTCCATACGTCAAAGAGATGATCCTTATGGCAGTCGTAAGCGTTCGTCATGCTCGGTGATTTTCTGAGGTCACGGCGTGCCCAGCTCCGGCCGGACGAGGTCGGGCTGCCCGCCGGCGTCCGGCACCGGCGCGTCGCCGGGCTGCGCAGGGAGGAGCTGGCTCCGCTGGCCGGCGTGAGCGTCGGCTACTACACCCGGCTGGAGCAGGGGCAGAGCCCGAACGTCTCCGACGAGGTGCTCGACGCGCTCGCCCGGGTGTTGCGGCTGGACGACGACGAGCGAGCCCACCTGCACCGTCTGGCCCGCGCCGGCCGCTCCCGCGTGCCCGCCCCGCCCGAGCTGCTGCGGCCGGGCATCAGGCGCATGGTCGAGTCGTTCACCGCCGTGCCCGCGTGGGCGGTCGGCCGCCGGGGCGACGTGCTGGCCTGGAACCACCTGGCGCACCTGCTGTTCGCCCCGCAGCTGGACTTCGGCGCGCCGGAGCGCGAGCCCCGGCCGAACTTCGTCCGCATGGACTTCCTCGACGACCGCTGCCGCGAGCTCTACGCCGACTGGGAGCAGAAGGCCAGGGACGACATCGCGTATCTGCAGGTGTCGCTCGGCAAGTTCCCCGGCGACCAGGGGCTGCACGACCTGGTCGAGGAGCTGACGGCGGGCAGTGACACGTTCAGGTCCATGTGGGGGGAGCATCCGGTGAGCAACTGCGCCTCCATCTCGCGCGGCTACCGGCACCCCGGGCTGGGCGTCGTCACGCTCACCGCCGAGCTGCTGCGCACACCCGACGACGAGGGGCAGGGCGTGGTGCTGTTCCAGCCGGATCCGGGCTCGGAGGAACTGCTCAGACAACTGACACAGGCGTAGCGCGGCGCAGCAGCAGGGCACCGCAGACCGCGCCGAGCAGGGCGACCGCGCCCGCCACCGCGAACGCCGTCCGCAGGCCGCCCAGCAGCTCCGCGTCGGCCGTCGCGATCGCGGTCAGACCGGCCACCCCGATCGCCCCGACGAACGTCGGCAACTGTGCGAGGCCGCCCGCCACCCCCTGGTCGGCCGGGTCGAGCCCGGACATGATCGTGGTGATGGCGGCCACCACGGTCAGCACGTGCCCGAACCCCATGGCCGCCGACGTGACCAGCAGCAGCCCGAGCCCTCCTGTCGCGGGCAGGAACGCCATCGCCGCCGTGCCGGCCGCCTGCACCGTCAGGCCCGCCGCGACGACGGCCGGAGTGCCGCGCGCGCCGATGAGGCGGGCGGCCAGGCCGCCCGCGACCAGGGCCGCCACGCCCTCGCCCAGGAACCCCAGGCCCGTCGCCAGCGCCGACCAGCCGAGCACGTCCTGCATGTAGACGCTCAGCAGCACGGTCGCCCCGCCGCACATGGAGAACGTGACCAGCGCGACCGTCATCCCCCACTTCACGCTCGGCCGGCGCAGCAGCCGCGGCGGCACCAGCGGGGCGGCGTGCCTGGCCTCGACCACGAAGAACGCCGCGAGCAGCAGCGCGGCCGCCCCGAGCAGCAGCGCGGCCGCCGCGACGCTCAGCCGGGGCAGCGAGGAGATGCCATAGACCAGGGTGAACAGCCCGGCGCCGGCCAGCACCGCGCCCGGGACGTCCAGCCGGACGGCGCCCTTGCCCTCGGCGCGCGGGACCACGGTCAGCGCGCCCGCCAGCACGACCGCGCCGATGCCGACCAGGATCAGCATAGTCCAGCGCCAGCTCAGCCCGCTGGTGACGACCCCGCCGCCGATGGTGCCGATCACGAAGCCGAGCGACAACAACGCGCCGTTGACGCCCATGGCCCTGGTGCGCCGCGGGCCCTCGGGAAAGGCCGTGGTCATCAGCGCCAGCGCGGTCGGGCCGATCATGGCCGCCGCCACGCCCTGCCCGGCCCGCGCGCCGACCAGCATCGCGGGGCCCGAGGCCAGCGCCGCGAGCAGGGAGAACGCGGTGAACGCCGTCACGCCGGCCGCGAAGAGCCTGCGCCGCCCCACCACGTCCGACAACCGCCCGAACAGCGGCATCAACGCGGCCGTCGGCAGCAGGCAGGCCGTCACCACCCACTGCAGGTCGCCCCGGCCGGCGAAGCCCAGGTCGCGGCCGATCTCGGGCAGGGCGACCGTGATGATCGAATAGTCGAGGCCGGTCATGAAGGTCGCGCCGCACAGCGTGACCAGCACGAGCCAGTCCCGGGTGCCCAGTCTGTCTTCCGTCATACGGGACAGGTTGCGGCAGCGCCCGGGGCCTAGCCAGGGCTCCGTTGGTCGTACCCCTGCCAGGTGCAGGCTCAGCGGCCCGGACGGTCCCAGGTGCCGGGCGGTTTCAGAAGCCGGGCGGTTTCAGGGGTGGGTGGGCGGCCTGGAGCTGGGCGGCCAGGCCGAGGAGTTGCGGCTCGCCGCCGGGCGGGGCGATGAGCTGGACGGCGATGGGCAGGGCGCTGGAGTGGGTGGCCAGGGGGACGCTGATCGCGGGCCAGCCGCACAGGTTCCAGGCGGCGGTGGCGGGGGCGTACCTGACGTTGGCCACGACGTTGCGGACGAGGCCGCGCTCGCCCCAGCGCTCGGCCTTCGGCGGGATCGCGGCGAGGGCCGGGGTGATCAGCACGTCGGCGTCGCCGAGCCACTGGTCGGCCGCGAACGCGTTCCAGCGCTCGCGTCCGCGGGTCCCGTCGAGCCTCAGCGCGCCGAGCACCCGGCCCGCGCGGGCCAGCGCCCTGGTGCGGCGCTCCAGCCGCGCCCCGTCCTGTCGTGCCCCGTCCAGGCCGTCCGAGGAGCGCGCGGCCATGGCGAGCCAGGTGGCGACCGCCGCGGGGCCGAGCCAGACGGGCAGCCGGCGTTCGTGCTCCACCACCGTGTGCCCGGCCACCCGCAACGTCTCCGCCGCCGCGCGGACCGCGGCCTGGAACTCCCTGTCCATGGGCAGCCCGGGAGGCAGCGGTTGCGGCGCGTACGCCACCCGCAGGTCGAAGGGCTCCGGGCTGTCGTGCGGCGGTTGCTGCTCCCAGACCTCGTCGTCGTCCGCCCAGACCGAGCGCAACATCGACGGGCGCGGCTCGACCCGCCGCCCGCCGCGCCAGGACTCGGCCAGCGCCGGGTCCGCGGCCAGCACGGACAGCGCCAGCGCCAGATCGGCGACGGTCGTGGCCAGCGGGCCGTTCTCGGTGAGCCCGTCCCAGTCGTCGGCCGGCGCGGGCACCAGGCCGGTGCCTGGCTTGATGCCGAGCACGCCGCAACACGCGGCCGGGATGCGCACGGAGCCCATGCCGTCGTTGCCGAGCGCGATCGGCACCATGCCGGCCGCCACGGCCGCGGCGCTGCCCGACGAGGAGCCGCCGGCCGTGCGCGACGGGTTCCACGGGTTGCGCACGATGCCGTAGGCGCTGTCACCGAAGGCGGCCAGGCCCAGCTCGGGCAGGTTCGTCAGGCCCACGACCACCGCGCCGGCCGCCCGCAGGCGCGCGACCGTCTCGTGGTCCACCGGCGCCGGCGCGTCGCCGGTGACGGCGGAGCCGCTACGCGTGGGCGCGCCCGCGACCTCCAAGTTGTCCTTCACCGCGACCGGCACGCCGGCCAGCGGCAGCTCGGCCAGATCGCGCCGCTTCTGCAGGGCCCGGGCCTCCTCCACGGCCTGCTGCCTGACCACCCGGAACGCTCTTATCCGGGAATCCCGCTCCGAGATGGCATGAAGGTGCTCCTCGACGACGGTCGTGGCGGTCACCTCACCGTGCCGGACGGCTGTCGCGATCTCCATGGCGGACCTGCCTGCCCACAACATGGTTAGAGTTTGCAGGTTTTCACTCTCGGTTGCGAGGCTCTCGCACGCGAACAGGCGCTCGCCGGGCGACCGGCCTCATCACCTGACCCGGTTGGTGCGGCGGGTGGGGGACGCGGTGAGGGGGTCTTCCGGCCAGGGGTGTTTGGGGTAGCGGCCGCGGAGCTCGGCGCGTACGGAGCGGTAGGCGTCGCGCCAGAACGAGGCCAGGTCGGCGGTGACGGCCACCGGGCGGCCCGCCGGGGAGAGCAGGTGCACCAGGACGGGCACGCCGGCGATCAGCGGCGTCTCCTGCCAGCCGAACAGCTCCTGCAGCTTCACCGCCAGCACCGGCTGCTCGCCCGCGTAGTCGAGGCGGACGTGGGAGCCGCTCGGCACCTCGATGCGCTCCGGGGCCGTCGTTTCGAGGCGTTCGCTCCAGGGGATGAGGCGTTTCAGCGCGCCGGCCACGTCGATGCGCTCCAGGTCGGCCCGGCGCCGGGCGCGGGACAACTCGGGCTCCAGCCAGCGGTCGGCCAGGTCGATGAGGTCGTCCATCGAGGGCCACGGGTCGCCGATCGCCCGGTGGCAGAAGGCCAGGCGGTCTCTGAGGTCCTTCGCCTGTCTGGTCCAGGTCAGGAGGTCCTCGGTGCGCAGGCCGTACAGGATGGCGTCGCGGACGTCGGCGTTCTTGAGCGGGGTGGCGGACAACTCGATCGCGCCCAGGCGCTCGACCGTGCGGGCGGAGACGTCGCCGCGGCGCTCGCCGGGCGGGACGCGCCAGGTGATCTCGTCCTCGACGGTGGTGCCGAACGCGAGCCTGGCGGTGGCCTCGTCGATGGCGACGGCCTGCCTGACGCGGGCCGACGCCGAGCCGGTGGGCCGGTCGGCGACGGCGATGGCCAGCCAGGGGGCGGTCTGGAGTTTGGAGCCGTCGGCCAGTTGCGCCTCGGTGCCCGAGGCCATGAGGTAGCCGCCGCCGCGCCGGCGGGCCACGCGTTCGGGGAACGCCAGCGCCACGGCCGTGCCGGCCAGGGCGTCGTCCGGCATCCGTGGTGACGTTCCGGACGTCCCGGCCAAGGCGTCGTCCGGCAGTTGCGGGGACACTCCGGACGCGGTCCTGCGCAGGCGGGCGGTCTCCTGGCGCCAGCGGGCGGCGAAGCCGGTGCCGCCGCGGCGGGCGGCGCGCCAGACCTCCGCGAGGTCGTCGCCCGCGTCGCGCGGGAGCTGCTCCGACAGCAGGGCCACCACCTCGGCGGCGCGCGGGCCGAGGTCGAGCAGGGCTCTGGCCAGCCTGGGGTGCACGCCGGCCAGCGCCATCCGCCGCCCGCGCTCCGTGACGCGGCCGCCGTCATCGAGGGCGCCGAGGATGTGCAGGGTGCGGGTGGCCGCGGACATCGCGGCCGGAGGCGGCGGGTCGAGGAGGGCCAGGCCCGAGGCGTCCGGAGCGCCCCAGCAGGCCGCCTGCAACGCGAATCCCGTCAGGTCCGCGAGCGCGATCTCCGGCCGCGCGTGGTCGGCCAGGCGCTCGTGCTCGGCCGCCGCCCAGCACCGGTACACCGTGCCGGGCGCCTGCCTGCCCGCCCGGCCGGCGCGCTGCCCGGCCGACGCCTTCGACACCCGGACCGTGGTGAGGGAGCCCAGGCCGCGGGCGTGGTCGGTGCGCGGCTCGCGGGACAGGCCCGAGTCCACCACCACCCGGACGCCCGGGACGGTCAGGCTCGACTCGGCGACCGAGGTGGCCAGCACCACCCTGCGGGCCGCGCCGGGGGACAGGACGGCGTCCTGGACGTGGGGCGGCGCCTGGCCGTGCACCTGGAGCACCTCGACGCCGTCGAGCATCGCGGCGACCCGGCCGATCTCGCCCACGCCGGGCAGGAAGCAGAGCACGTCGCCGTCCCGCTCGGCGAGCGCGCGGCGGACGACCGAGGCCACGTGCGACAGGAACGCCGGATCGACGCGCAGGCCGTGCGGCGGGGCCGTCGGGCGCGCGGGCGGCGACCAGATCGTCTCGACGGGATGCGCGGCGCCGGTCGCCGCGACGACGGGGCCGCCCAGCAGCCGGGACCACGGCGCCGCGTCGGCGGTGGCGGACGTGGCGAGCAGGCGCAGGTCGGGGCGGAGCGTCTCGCGTACGTCCAGCAGGAACGCCAGCGCCGTGTCGGCGTCGAGATGGCGCTCGTGGCACTCGTCGAGCATGACCACATCCACCCCGGCCAGCTCCTGGTCCCGCTGGAGCCGCTGGAGCAGGACGCCGGTGGTGACCACCTCGACCATGGGGTTGCGGCCGACGTGGCGCTCGCCGCGGATGGTGTAGCTGACGCCCATGCGCTTGGCGGCCGCGCGGACGGCCAGCCGCCTGGGCTCGGCCACGAGCACGCGCAGGCCCGCCGCCGCCAGGGACAGCGGCACGACCGTGGTCTTGCCGGTGCCGGGCGGGGCGGTCAGGACGGCGGTGCCGTGCCGGTCGAGCACGCCGTGCAGCTCGGGCAGGACGTGATGGATCGGCAGCGGCTCGTCAGGCATGCACGTCCGTGCTCGCCCGCGACTCCGCGGGCAGGGTGGGGGGCAGGGTGGCGGGCAGGGCGGCGGGCAGGGTCGCCGACAGGATCGAGTCGAGGAGGCCGGGGAAGCGGCGGTCGAGGTCGTCGCGGCGCAGGCTGATGTATTTGAGCCGCCCCTCCTGCTTGGAGAAGAGCAGGCCGGCCTCGCGCAGGGCCCGGTAGTGGTGTGAGGCGGTCGACTTGTGGATGCCGAGGGTCTCTCTGGCGTGGCCGCACGTCATCTCGCCGTCGGCCGACAGGCGGGCGACGATCTCCAGGCGTACGGGGTCGGACAGCGCCCGCAGGACCTCGGTGAGCTCGATGTCCTCCGTCGCGGGATGCGGTAGCAGACGCATGGCCGACAGCCTACCTTCGTCTTATTGTTTGACAACGGTCCAACTATACGTCAGTTTGATGAGCGTCCAACTTTATGGTGGAGGCTTCATGAGTTCGCGGCTCTATCCGCTGGCTGCCGGAAATTTCGCGGTCGGCACCGGCATGTTCGTCACCGCCGGGCTGCTGGCGCCCATCTCGGCGGATCTCGGCATCTCGTCGGCGGCTGCCGGGCAGGTGATGACCGTGTTCGCGCTGGCCTACGCGGTGTTATCGCCGTTGCTCGCCGCCTTGACCGCGCGCCTGCCGCGCAAGCGGTTGCTGCTGGTGGCGATGGGCGTGTTCGTGCTGGGCAACGTGCTGACCGCGGTGGCGCCGACGTACCCGCTGGTCCTGGTGACCCGGGTGATCGCCGCCGCGGGCGCGGCGATGTTCACGCCGACGTCCTCGGCCGTGGCGAGCGCGCTGACCGCGCCTGAGCGCAGGGGCCGGGCGCTGGCGCTGGTCATGGGCGGGCTGAGCGTGTCGTCCGCGATCGGCGTGCCGCTCGGCACCTGGCTGGGGACGGTGTCCGGCTGGCGGTCCACGCTCTGGCTGGTGGTGGGGCTCGGTGTGATCGGGTTCGCGGGCGTGGCGGCGATGGTGCCCGAGGTGCGGCTGCCCGCCTCGGCGCGGCTCGGGGAGCGCTTCGCGCCGCTGGCCGACCGGCGGGTGCTGGCGGTGCTGGGCACGCAGTTGCTGGCCTTCGCGGCCGGGTTCAGCGCCTACACCTACATCGGGTCGCTGTTCGACCTGCCGCTGCCGGCCGTTCTGTGGGCGTGGGGGCTGGGCGGCATCGTGGGCAACCAGCTCGGCGGGCGTTTCACCGACCGGTACGGGCCGCGCCGGATGGTGCTGATCGGCCTGGCCGCGTCCACCGTCTTCCTGGCCCTCACCCCCGTCGCGAACCTCGCGCTGCCGATCGCGCTGGTGTGGGCGTTCCTGTGGGGCGCTGCAGGGTGGATGGTGGCGCCGGCCCAGCAGTTCAGGACCGTGGCGGCGGTGCCGGACAGCGTGCCGATCGGGCTGGGGCTGCTGGCGTCCGCCCAGTACTTCGGCCTGTTCGTGGCCGGGCTCGGCGGCGGGCTGGCGCTTGACCGGTACGGCAGGACGGGCGTGATCGTGCTGGCCACCGGGTTCGGGGCGGCGGCGCTGCTGTTCACGCTGGCCACCTATCGCCGCACGGCGGCGGTCCCGGCGGCCAGGGAGAGCGCCCCGGCCCGCTGATCTTCTCCACCCCGCAGGGGACGCCCGATCGCCCCGCAGGCGGACGACCGCGGCCGCGCCCGCGACCTACTGTCGCCGCATGTTCAACGATCAGGTGACTTTCAGACGTGTCACGGCGGGAACCCTGCTCATCGTGGCCCCGCTGCTCCAGGCCATCGCCGTCGTCATCGACCCCGGCACGTGGGGCGACGACCGGGAGGCCGTCAGCTTCGGCGACAATCCCGCGCTCGCCCAGGCCCAGTCCGTGCTCTATCACTGGAGCTGGCTCCTCATGGCCGTCGCCGCGCTCGGCCTGGTGCACCTGACCAGGCGCCGGGCCACGGCGGCCGGTCACATCGCTGGCGGGATGACGGTGATCGGCTATCTCGCCCTGTCCTGCCTGCTGCTCATCGACCCGGTGGAATGGTGGCTGGGGCAGCGCAACTCGCCTGAGGAGGCGCAGCGCATCCTCGACGAGATGCTGAACCTGCCGGGCGTGGTCTTCGGCTTCCAGATGCCGTGGATGTTCTTCGGGTTCGTCGGCCTGCCGGTGCTGACGGCGGCCGTGTGGCGGGCCGGGTTCGTCGGCTGGTGGGTGCCGCTGGTCGTCGCGGCCGGCTATCTCGGCGGGTTCGCGGTGCCGTACGGTCCGGCGATCGTGCCGTTCTGGGTGGCTCCCGTCGCCGCCCTGGGCTGGACCGGGCTGAAGATCCTGCGCATGGGCGACGAGGCGTGGGCGGCCTACTATCCGGCCGTCCGCGAGCGGGAGACGGTCTCAGGGTAGGGCCGGGAGCTTGCCCAGGGAGACCGCGACGATGATGACCACGCCGAGGACGATCCGGTAGATCACGAACGCGGTGAAGCGGTGCGTGCTGATGTAGCGCAGGAACCAGGCCACGGCCGCGTAGCCGACGATGAAGGAGATCACCGTGGCCAGAATCGTGGGGCCCCAGGCGGGCGCGGGGCCCTCACCGATGTCCTTCAGCTCGAACAGGCCCGAGGCCAGCACGGCGGGGATGGCCAGCAGGAACGAGTATTTGGCCGCGTCCTCGCGGCGGTAGTCGAGCAGCAGGCCCGCGGTGACGGTGCCGCCCGAGCGGGACACGCCGGGGATCAGGGCGAGGGCCTGGGCGAAGCCGTAGACGATGGCGTGGGTGAAGCTCAGGTGCTTTTCCAGCGTGAGCTTGTTGCGGGCGGTGTGGTCGGCGAACCAGAGGATGAGGGCGAAGACGATCAGCGTCGTGCCGACCACGCGCAGGTCGCGGAAGACGGTCTCGATCTGGTCCTTGAGCACCAGGCCGAGGATGCCGATGGGCAGGGTGCCGACGATGACGTACCAGCCCATGCGGGCGGCCCAGTGGCGGCGCAGCTCCTTGTTGAACAGGGAGCGCGTCCAGGTGGAGATGATCTCCCAGATCTCCTTGCGGAAGTAGATCAGCACGGCCGTCTCCGTGCCGAGCTGGATCACCGCCGTGAACGCCGCTCCCGGGTCCTCCCAGCCGGCGAAGGCGGAGACCACCCGGATGTGGGCGCTGGAGGAGATCGGCAGGAACTCCGTGAGCCCTTGGACCAACCCCAGAACCACCGCTTCTAGCCAGCCGATCACGACGACACCTTTCAGAACGCGGGGGGACGAGGGCGAGGCACCCTACAGGATCGTAGTGGCTTGGTGACCGAGGTACTCCTGGGATCGATGGGACGGCGGGCGGCTTGAGCGGAGTGTTCCGCGCCGGCCTGCCGCACTGGACCTGCCCCGCCTCGGCGGCGTCGGCAGCTGGTAAGTCGTCATACCGCGAGACTCTCCATGGTTGAGAAGCGCAATCCCATATGCAATCGTCTATCCCATGGATCGGCTCGCGGCGCTTCTCGACGGTCCGCGGGCGGGAGCGAGTAAGTGAAACCTCTGCTACTGATCGACGTGGACGGCGTCCTGAACCCGATGGGACACGCCACGCCCGACTTCCGGCGTTACCGGTGCACGGTCGGCGACGAGGTCTACACCGTGCATCTCAACCCCCGGCACGGCCGCAGGCTGCTCGACCTGGCCCTGGCCACCGGCTCCGAGCTGGTCTGGGCGACCACGTGGGAGCAGCACGCCAACGAATGGATCGCTCCCAGGATCGGCCTGCCCGCCCTGCCCGTGATCTCGATGACCCACGACGCGCCGAGCGAGCACGGCGAGATGTTCAAGACGCCGCACGTGGCGGCCTACGCGGGGCGGCGGCCGTTCGTCTGGTTCGACGACCAGGTGTGGGCGGAGGACGAGGAATATCTCAGGGTGCATCAGGGTCTCGACGACTTCCTGCTCATCCATGTTGATCCCAGACAGGGACTGACCAGCCGTCATCTGGGCATGGCACATGAGTGGCTGACCCTTACAGGGTTTTCTCAGGGTTCCTGACGGGAGTTCTGCGGCCGGGCCGTCCGTTTGACAGGTAGGTCGTAACAACACGGAGGAGAACATGTACCGCTCACGAGAGCACAGGATTCTGGCCGGCGTGTGTGGCGGGCTCGCGGAGAAGATGGGACTGCCGCCCACCCTCGTACGGGTCCTCTGGGTGCTCCTGTCCCTCATCCCCGGGCCGCTGTGGGTCGTCTACGTCGCGATGTGGATCCTCGTCCCGGAGCAGCCGAAGGGCTACCGCGCGGCGTGACTCCTCGTTGACCGGTTCCGGGTGGGCCGCCGGGCCCACCCGGGCCTGTCAGCCGAAGAATCCGGTCACCCGCCGGATCTGCCCGCCGCTGAACTCCACGACGTCATAACCGCTGGCCGCGGGGGTGTCCGAGCCGGGCGCGCCCAGCCTCCAGGTGAACAACGCGGTGTCGTGGTGGGCGTTGATCAGCGAGCCGAGGCTGAACACCATGTCGCCGACGTTCCGGTGCAGCCGGCTGATGACGGGGGAGAGCTCGCCGTGTCCGCTCAGGCCCGCGTGGTCGGGGTCGGAGTAGATCGCGTCGGCCGTGAGGACGGCCTTGATGAGGACGTCCCTGGCGGCCTCGTCGCGCTCGTTCCAGATGGCGAGGTACTTCGTGATGAGGTCGTTGACGTTCATGAGGCGACTTCCTCCAGAGACGGTTGTGGTGCCGGCTTGAGAACGAGGGCGACGAGCCCTCCGAGAGCGGTGACGATCGCGGCCACCCAGCCGGCCGCGTGCAGGCCGTCGAGCGCCTGAGCCGGCGCCGGGCCCGCAGGCAGGCCGGCGGTGGCGACGGCGACGAAGACGGCCAGGCCCATCGCGCCGCCGACCTCCTTGGCCGTGGTCGCCAGGCCGGAGGCGACGCCCTGGTCCTGCGGGGCGACGCCGGCGCCGGCCGCCGCGAACAGGGTGACGAAGGCGACGCCGCCGAAGAAGCCCCAGACGGCGCTGCCGGGCAGCAGCGTCCAGATGCCGCCGCCGATGGGCATGCCGGCGATGAGCAGGGCGATGCCGGCGCCGGTGCCGAGCATCGAGACGCTGAGCGTGGCGCGGACGCCCCACCTGCCGAGCATCATCGGCGCGACCTTCAGGGCGGCGACCATGCAGATCAGGGTAAGCGGCAGGAACGCCAGCCCGGCCTGCAGAGCGCTGTAGCCGATGACCGGCTGCAGGTAGGAGGTCAGCACGTAGTAGCCGCCGCCGAGCGTGGCCTGGAAGAGCGCGATGACGACCATCGTCGTGGCCAGGCCGCGCTGCCGCAGCAGCCGTAGCGGGATGAGCGGATCACGGTTGCGCGACTCGATCAGCGGGAGCAGGGCGAGCAGGACCGCGCCGGCGGCCAGCGCCCCGGCCCCGCGGACGCTCACCCAGCCCGCCTCGGACCCGCCGGCCAGGCCGAGCACCAGCAGTGTGGCGCCGATCGTGGCCACCAGCGCGCCCGGCACGTCGAAGCCGGCCAGGCCGGAGACGCGGCGGGGGTCGGCGGGCAGCAGCCGGGGCGCGGCGACGGCGGCGGCGATGGCCAGCGGGACGTTCACGAAGAAGACCCACTCCCAGCCGAGATAGCTGGTCAGCACGCCGCCCAGCAAGGATCCGGCGGCCAGGCCGGCGCTGCCCGCCATGCCCCAGGCGCCCAGCGCCCGGTTCCGCTCGGGGCCTTCGGCGAAGCCGCGGTAGATCAGCGCGAGCGTGGCAGGGGTGAGCAGGGCGCCTCCGACGCCCTGGACGGCGCGGGCGGCGATCAGCAGGCCCGCGTCCGTGGCCAGGCCGCCGGCCAGCGAGCCGACGGCGTAGAGCGCGAGACCGGCCATGAAGATCCGGCGCGGGCCGAGCTTGTCGACGATCCGGCCGCCGAGCAGCAACAGCCCGCCCAGGCCGATGGCATAGGCGCTGACCACCCATTGCACGGAGTGGGCGGAGAAGCCCAGCGCCGTGCCGATGCCGGGTAGCGCCACATACACGATGTTGTAGTCGAGGGCCACGATGAGCTGCGTGAACGCCAGCAGCGCCAATCTGAGCCGGGGATGGTCCACAGAGAACTCCGGTTTCTACACGGCGTTTAGTTTATACACGGCGTACAGTAGCGTAACGCTGTAGAGTGTCAAGGGTGAGTGAGACCAGGACCAGGCGCGACCGGTTGCGGGCGCAGACGACCGACGAGATCAAGGCGATCGCGCTCCAGCTCATGGCCGTGGGCGGGCCCGACGCCATCACCCTGCGGGCCATCGCCCGCGAGATGGGCATGACCGCCGGGGCGATCTACAGCTACTTCGCCACCCGCGACGACCTGGTGACCACGCTCATCGCGGGCGTCTACACCTCTTTGGTGGACGCGGCGGAGGCGGCGCGCGACGCCGTGCCCGTGAGCGACCCGGGCGGGCGGATCCTGGCCTGGGCGCAGGCCGTCCGGGAGTGGGCGGTGGCCAACCCCGAGGGCTTCCGGCTGATCTACGGCGATCCGGTGCCCGGCTACCGGGCCCCGGCCGAAGGGCCCGCCAAGCAGGCCGAGCACCGGGCCTGCACCGGGCTCACCGGCCTGGTCGCGGCGGCGTGGCCGCACGCCGGGCAGCAGCCGGGCGGCTACGCGTGGCCGGACTTCGATCCCGACCTGGCGCGGACGATCCAGGAGCTGTTCCCCGGGCTGCCGCCGGACGCCGTGGCGCTGACGCTACGGGTGTGGGGGCGCATGCACGGCCTGGTCGCCCTGGAGATCTACGGCCATCTGCCCAGGCTGGCCGGTGACGCCGCCCGGCTCTACCGGGAGGAGATGATCGAGCTGATCGCCTCCCTCGGCCTCCCGCCCAGCTCGTGAGCCCGCGTGCGCCGGTGTCCGGGATGCGTCCTATCCTCGAAGGATGAGGGCAAGGCCGCTGACGCTCATCCAGGATGAGCTCGTTGATTACGACCAGGCGATGGAGCGCATGACCGACCTCGTCGGGCAGCGCCAACGGGACGAGCGGCCGGACACGCTCTGGTTGCTGAGCCACCCGTCCGTCTACACGATCGGCCGGCGCACGCCGATGGCCCATCTGCCCGACCCCACGCGGGGCATCCCCGTGCTGGAGACGGGCCGCGGCGGCCAGCTCACCTACCACGGTCCTGGCCAGCTCGTCGGCTACCTGATCGTCAAGCTGGCCGAGGACGAGGGCATCGTCGACTACGTCCGCGAGGTGGAGCTGCGGCTGGTGGAGGCGCTGGGCAAGCTGGGGCTGCCCGCCGAGCGCCGCGACACGCCGCCCGGCTCGGAGCTGCTCACCGGTGTGTGGACCGTCGAGACCCGGCGCAAGATCAGCTCGATCGGGATGCGGCAGAGCCGGGGGGTGACCAGCCACGGGTTCGCGCTCAACGTCGACGGTGACCTGGAGCCCTGGCACTGGGCGGTGGCGTGCGGGATGCCCGACGTGGACATGACCTCGCTCAAGCGGGAGCTGGAGGCGGCCACGATGGACGAGGTCCGCACGGCCGTGGCCGCCACCTTCGAGGCGTCCTGACCCCGAGGGCCCCGAAGACCCCGAAGACCCCGAAGCCTGAGCCGCGCGGGGGCGCCGATGCTCGGCGACCCCGCGCGGGCGGTGTCAGGAGACCGGGGTCTCGTCGATGGTGCGGCGTGGCCCGGTGAACCAGTGCCTGGCCGACAACGTCCACCACAACGCGATGCCGATCAGCACGACCCCGACCGCGATCGGCGCGTAGTTGACCGACGTCCAGGTGAAGTCCGGGCTGCCGGGCACCCCGGCGGGCGAGAACGGCATGATGAAGTAGATCGAGACGATCACGATCTCGACGCAGGCGATCCAGCACAACACCTTGTACTTGCGGCCCAGCGTCCACGGGCCGGCCACGAAGCGGTCGCCCATGCGCAGCCGGAGCCAGATCGGGATGAGGAAGGCCAGGTAGAGCCCGATGACGGCGATCGAGACGACGGCGTAGAAGGCGACCGGCGTGGTCAGGCCGGCCGGCGCGTAGAGGGCGGGCACGGTGATCAGCGCGGCCACGACACAGCCGGCGATGATCGCGTTCACCGGGGTGCGGTTGCGGTCGACCTTGGACCACAACCGCCAGCCGGGGATCGCGCCGTCGCGCGAGAACGCGTACGTCATCCGCGACATCGACGTCACGCAGCTCATCCCGCAGAAGAACTGGCCGATCGTGGAGATCGCGAAGATCGCCGTGGCCAGCGGGGAGGAGAGCGCGGTCTCGAAGATGGCCCCGACGAACCCGGCCTGTTTGTCGATCGCGTCCACGTTCGTGGCGGCGAACAGGAACGACAGCAGCAGGATCCAGCCGCCGATCGCCGAGTAGAAGATCGACTGCCACAGGCCGCGCGCCGCGCTCTTGGCCGCGTCCTGCGTCTCCTCCGACACGTGCGCGCAGGCGTCGAAGCCGGTGATCGTGTACTGGGTGAGCAGGAAGCCGAGCGGCAGCACGTACAGCCAGAAGGGCAGACCCTCGGAGCCGTCGCCGAAGCCGGAGTTGTTGCCGGTGCCGCCGAAGACGAACCCGAGCGACTGGTGCTCGGTCGGCGCGAAGATCAGGATGGCGACCACGACCGCGGCGCCCGCGACGTGCCACCAGACCGAGATGTTCTGCAGCAGCGCGATCAGTTTGTGGCTGAAGATGTTGATCAGGGCGTGCAGCACCAGGATGATCACGAACAGCAGGAACGCCTGGGGGAGCGTGCCGGCCCAGGCGCCGCTGGTCAGCCGGCTGAGGGTGATGTTGAGGAAGGTCGCGCAGCCGTAGTCGACGGACGCGGTGACGGCGATGAGGCCGATCAGGTTGAGCCAGCCGGTGAACCAGCCGTGGATCGGCTTGCCCATGGTGGCGGCCCACCAGTAGATGCCGCCGGCCGTCGGGTACGCCGACACCAGCTCCGACATGCAGAAACCGATGATCAGGATGAACAGGGAGATCAGCGGCCAGCCCCATGAGATGGCGATGGGGCCGCCGTTGTTCCACGCCTGTCCGAAGGTGGTGAAGCAGCCGGCGAGGATGGAGATGATCGAGAAGGAGATGGCGAAGTTCGAGAAACCGCTCCAGGTGCGGGACAGCTCCTGCTTGTAGCCGAGCTCGGCGAGTCGTCTGGAATCCTCTTCAACATGGCTCATTGAGGTCTCCCTGGGGGGCGCGGAGGACGCTCCATTTGGTCTACGTCTAGACCATTTCCCGCCAGGGGACAAGGCGTTACAGGTGAGTTTCGATCTCGTCAGCCGGGCCGGCCAATATCCGGCGGGGTGGGCCGCGACCCCGGCGTGGCCGCGCGCCGAGGTTCACGCGATCGGTGTCACTGGCCGAAGGCGTCCGTGGCGGCCTGGCAGAAGGCCTGGAGGTCGTCCGGCTTGCGGCTGGTCACGAGCGTGTTGGGGCCCGCGGTGCAGATCACGACCTCCTGGTCCACCCAGGTGGCGCCCGCGTTGCGCAGGTCGGTCCTGAGGCTGGGCCAGGACGTGACGGTCCGGCCGCGTACGACGTCCGCCTCGATCAGCGTCCAGGGCGCGTGGCAGATGGAGGCCACCGGTTTGCCCGCGTCGAAGAACGACTTGGCGAAGCGTACGGCGGCCGGCGCGGTACGCAGGAAGTCGGGGTTGGCGACCCCGCCGGGCAGCACGAGCCCGTCGAAGGCCCCCGGATCGACCTCGTCCACCGTGTCGTCCACGGCGAACTTGTCGGCCCGGTCGAGATGGTGGAACGCCTGAACCTGACCGGGTTTGGTGGACACCAGCCGGGGTGTGCCGCCGGCCTGCTTGACCGCCTTCCACGGCTCGGTGAGCTCCACCTGCTCGATCCCCTCCGGAGCGACGAGGAACGCGATCGTTGCGCCGTTCAGCATGAGAACTCCCCTCGGCTGTCGTCTGCTCAGCCCCCTCTTTCCGGAGGGTCGCGAAGTAATCCTTTTTACCCCTTGGGGGTATAGTGCTTCCCGGGAGATCGAAGAGTGAGGAGTGCGTCATGACTGTCACGACCTATCAGGTCGAGGGGATGACCTGCGGCCACTGCGTCAGCAGCGTGACCGAGGAGGTCTCCAGGGTCGCGGGGGTGAGCGGGGTCGAGGTCGATCTGGCGTCGGGGGCCGTGACCGTGACGAGCCAGGCGCCGATCGACCGCGAGCTGGTCGACGCCGCCGTGGTGGAGGCCGGTTACGAGCTGGCCGGGCGGGTCGATCTGCTGCCGCTGGCCGGTGAGTCGTGCTGCGGCTCGGGCGGCTGTCACTGAGTCGTTCTCAGGTCCCCGCCGTGCCGGTGGCGAGCCGGTGGAGGCGTTTGAGCCAGAGCGAGTGCGCGGTCCACGCCAGGGCCGCGCCTGCGGCGTACCAGAACAGGTCGGGTGGGTTGAAGGTGCTGCCCAGCACCGGGCGCAGCGCCGCCGGGATCTCCATGAGCTGGGCGAACTCGATGGCCCAGCTCAGCCCGGCCGCCATCGCGGCCGCCGCGAACGGCCGCACCCTGGGCAGGACGAGCAGCACCAGCGTGTAGATCAGCACGGTGTAGAGGGCGTCGCCGGCGTATTTCGGCACCGGGCCGTCCCACAAGATCCGCACGCCGAGCCCCGCCGCGACCGTGAGGGCGGCGGCCAGCGCGATGGGCATACGGGACATCAGTTCACGTTAGTGCCTAGAGTACTGAAAATTTACACCGCCAAAGGAAACGAAGATGAAACAATTTTCCGTCACTCGTTGACACAGGGTCTCCATATGGTTTGCCTTTCCCTACACAGGAACCCCCCGCCTGAAGGTGAGGCACACAATGAGGAAATGGTTCGCACGCCTGGCTGCGCTGGGCGTCGCGCTATTGATAGCAGGCCAGGGGAGCACGGCCGCCCTTGCCCAAGAGCCAGCGGCGGGGAAGAAGACCGTACGAATCGGTGCGACCCAGTCGATGGACTCGATGAACCCGTTCCTCGCGGTCCGCTTGGTCTCGACGGCCATCCACCGCTGGATGTACGGCTACCTGACCGTGCCCGACTCCAAGACGCTGCAGCCCAGCCCGGACCTGGCCGAGTCGTGGACCACGTCCGAGGACGGCCTCACGTGGACGTTCAAGATCCGCGCGGCGAAGTGGTCGGACGGCAAGCCGGTCACGGCCGACGACGCCGCCTGGACGTTCAACAAGATGATGACGGACGAGGCCGCCAAGACGGCCAACGGCCCGGCGGTCGAGAACTTCGAGAGTGTCACGGCCAGCGGCCAGGACCTGACGATCAAGCTCAAGTCGCCGCAGGCGTCCATGCTGGACAACCCGGTCCCGATCATGCCGAAGCATGTCTGGGAGTCGGTCACCGACATGGCCAACTACGACGCCGAGAAGTACCCGACCGTCGGCAACGGTCCGTACATCGCGGTCGAGCACAAGAAGGACCAGTACGTCAAGCTGCAGGCCAACCCCAACTACTGGCGGGGCAAGCCCAAGATCGACGAGCTCCAGGTCATCTTCTACGACAACCCGCAGGCCGCCATCGCCGGTCTGAAGAAGGGTGACATCGACCTGATCGGCCGGCTGAGCCCGCCGGAGTTCGAGGCCATCCAGAACGACCCGAACATCGAGGCGTGGAACACCCAGGGCCGCCGCGCGGCGTACCTGCAGATCAACCACGGCGCCACCACCACGGACGACAAGCCTCTCGGCGACGGTCACCCGGCGCTGAAGGACGTCAAGGTGCGCCAGGCGCTGCACTACGCCATCGACAAGCAGAAGCTGGTCGCCGAGGTCCAGAACGGCCTGGCCAAGCCCGCCGACGGCTCGATCGTGCCGCCGATGTACAAGGACTTCTTCTGGGAGGCCTCGGGCGACACCAAGGTCAGCTACGACCCGGCCAAGGCCAACAAGATCCTCGACGACGCCGGCTACAAGAAGGGCGCCGACGGCGTCCGCACGATGCCCGACGGCGGCAAGAAGCTGGAGTTCCGCTTCAGCATCCACACCGACACCCCGATCGAGGACAAGCTCGCCGAATACCTGACGGGCTTCTTCAAGGAGATCGGCGTCACGCTGACCACCAACAAGCTCGACTCCAGCAAGTTCACCGAGGAGACCGGCGTCACCGGCCTGTTCGACATCGCGATCAGCGGCTGGTCGGTCAACCCCGACCCCGAAGAGATCATGGCCACTCACCTGTGCAGCCGCAGGCCGGCCCCCGGTGGCGAAGGCGGCGGCACCGAGTCGTTCTTCTGCGACGACACCTTCGAGAAGCTCTACCAGGACCAGCTCAAGGAGCTCGACCGGCCCAAGCGCGCCGAGCTGATCAAGCAGATGCAGGAGCGGCTCTACACCGAGGCGCCGATCATCGCGATCTACTACCCGAACGACCTTGAGGGCTACCGCAAGGACCGGATCACCAGCATCACCCCGATCCCCGAGGACAAGGGCCTCCTGTACGGCGGCAGCGGCTACTGGCCGTTCTACACCGTTGACGTCAAGGCGGTGGCCGCCGCCGGGACGAGCGACGACGGCGGCTCCAACACCGGCCTCATCGCCGGTATCGTCGGCGGCGTGGTGGTCATCGGGCTGGCGGTCTTCTTCGTGACCCGGCGGCGCAAGAGTGTCGCCGACGAGCGCGAATGACAACTCCGCTCGAAGCAGCAGAGCCCGCCGTCCAGGCGGCGGGCCCCGCTGACGAACGCCCCGCCCGGGGCGGCACGGTGCGCTACGTGCTGTCGAAGGCGGGCGGGGCGCTGTTCAGCATCGCCATGGTGATCGTCGGCACGTTCTTCGTGTTCCGGCTGCTGCCGGGCGATCCCGTGCGCAACCTCGCGCAGGGCCGCAACATGACCCCGACGCAGCTCAACATGGAGCGGCATCGGCTCGGCCTGGACAAGCCGGTCATCGAGCAGTTCTTCGACTTCGTCGGCAAGACGTTGCGCCTGGACCTGGGCACCTCCTACGAGTACAAGCGGCCGGTGCTCGACCTGATCGGCGAGCGGATCGGCCCGACGCTGCTGCTGGCAGGCACGGGCCTGGTCATCGCGGTCAGCCTCGGCATCTGGCAGGGCACCCGGGCCGGCTGGCGGCACGGCAGCGGTTTCGACCGCTTCTCCACCGGCACGTCGCTGCTGTTGTGGTCGGTGCCGACGTTCTGGCTCGGGCTGCTGCTCATGATGGTGTTCGGCGTCGGCATCGGGCCGATCCCCGGCATCCTGCCCTTCCGCGGCATCGAGAGCGTGGACGCGCCCGACGGGTTCGCCTACGTGCTCGACGTGGCCTCGCACATGGTGCTGCCGTGCCTGACGCTGGTGGCGGTGGTCTACGCGCAATACCTCCTGGTCATGCGGTCGTCGTTGCTGGAGGAGGTCAGCCAGGACTACATCACCGTGGCGCGCGCCAAGGGCCTGCGCGACGACGACGTACGCCGGCGGCACGCGGTGCCCAACGCCCTGCTGCCCACGGTGACGCTGGTCTTCATGCGCATCGGCTTCGTGGTCGGCGGCGCGGTCACCGTGGAGACGATCTACACCTGGCCCGGTCTGGGGCAGTTGTTCTACGAGGCGGTCAGAGTGCCGGACTTCACGCTCATGCAGGGCACGTTCCTGCTGATCACCGTGGCGGTGATCCTCATGAACACGCTGGCCGACGTGGTCTACCACGTGCTCGACCCGAGGGTGAGGTCGGCATGACCAGTGTCGCCGCGACCCGCAGGCGGCTCGCGCTGAGCCGCTTCTGGGCGGAGTTCCGCCACCATCGGGCGGGGGTCATCGGAGCGGTCGTGCTCCTCGTCGCCGTGGTGCTCGCGGTCGCCGCGCCCCTGTTCATCGACGAGGGCGTGACGAGCGTCGTCGACGCACCCGGGGAGAAGTTCGACGCGCCCAGCCTGGCCTTCCCTTTCGGCACCGACGAGTCCGGCCGGTCCCTGCTGCTGATGGTCTGGTGGGGCTCGCGCACGTCGCTGCTCATCGGCTTCCTCGCCGCGCTGCTCAGCATCGTGATCGGCATGGTCGTCGGCATCGCCGCCGGGCACTTCCGCGGCTGGATCGGCGGCACGCTCATGCGGGTCACCGACTGGTTCCTGGTGCTGCCCTCGCTGATCACCGCGCTGGTGCTGGCGGCCATCCTGGGCGGGACCACGTTCACGATCATCATGGCCATCGGGATCACCACGTGGCCTTCGACGGCCCGGCTGATCAGGGCGCAGACCCTGGCGGTGGAGGCCAGACCCTACATCGAGCGCTCCAAGGCGCTCGGCGCGGGGCACTGGCACATCACCACCCGGCACGTGCTGCCCAACGTGGCGCCGCTGCTGCTGGCCAGCACCACGCTGGAGGTCGCCAGCGCCATCGTGACCGAGTCCACGCTGGCCTTCCTCGGCGCCAGCGCCAACAAGACCTCGTGGGGCACCATGCTGCGCGGCTCCTACGACTTCGGCGCGGCCACCGCCGGCGCGTGGTGGTACATCATCATCCCCGGCCTGGCCATCCTCACCGTCGTGATGGCGTTCACCCTGGTCGGGCGGGCGCTGGAGACCGTGCTGAACCCTCGCCTGAGGAGGGCCGCATGACGTTGCTCGAACTCGATGACCTGTCGGTGACCTACCGCATCGCCTCGGGCGAGGTGCCCGCGGTGCGCGGCGTGTCACTGACCCTCGACTCCGGAGCGGCGCTCGGAGTCGCCGGCGAGTCAGGATCCGGCAAGTCGACCTTGGCCATGGCGCTGCTCCGGCTCCTGCCCCGGGACGCGCGGGTCGGCGGCCGGATCCTGCTCGGCGGCGAGGACCTGCTCACCATGAAGTGGGGCCGCGTCAGGGCCGTGCGGTGGGCCGAGGCCTCGATCATCTTCCAGGGCGCCCAGCACGGGCTCAACCCCGTGCGCCGGATCGGCGAGCAGATCGCCGAGCCGCTGCTCGTGCACGGCCTGGCCAAGCCCGACGCGGCCCGGAGGCGTGTCGCCGAGCTGCTCGACCAGGTCGGCCTGCCCGCCTGGCGGGCCCGCAGCTATCCGCACGAGTTGTCGGGCGGCCAGCGGCAGCGCGTGATGATCGCGATGGCGCTGGCCTGCTCGCCGCGTCTGATCATCGCCGACGAGCCGACCACCGCGCTCGACGTGATGGTGCAGGCCCAGGTCCTGACGCTGATCAAGGACCTGGTCGCCGAGCACGGGATCTCGCTGATCATGATCTCGCACGACCTGTCCGTGCTCGCCGACGTGTGCGACCAGCTCGCCGTCATGTACGCGGGCCGCGTCATCGAGCACGGCCCGTCCCGCGAGGTCTTCCACGACGCCAGGCACCCCTACAGCCGGGCGCTGGCCGCGGCGTTCCCGACGGTGGGCGACCCGCTCTCGCGGCTGGCCCCGAAGGGCCTCGGGGGCGATCCGCCCGACCCGATGCAGCTCCCCGGCGGCTGCTCGTTCCATCCGCGCTGCCCGGTCGCGCTGGACGCATGCGCGACCGTCGACGTGGCCCTGTGGCCGGCCGGCGAGCGCCGCACGGCCGCCTGCGTACACGTCAGGGATGACGTCAGCCCGGACGCCGACCCGGACGTCAGCCCGAACGTCAGCCCGGACGTCAGGGTTGACGCCGGAGTCGAGGAGGGAGCCTCATGACCGAGACGCAGACCGCCGAAGAGGCCGTCTCGACGGCGCGGCCGGCCCTGCTGGAGGCCCGTGACCTGCACGTGGAGTTCTCCGCGCGCGGCCGCAGGGCCAAGGCCGTGGACGGCGTCAACCTGGCCATCGGGCAGGGCGAGATCGTCGCGCTGGTCGGCGAGTCGGGTTGCGGCAAGACCACGCTCGCCCGCACGCTGCTCGGCCTCGAACGTCCCACCTCGGGCGAGGTGCGCTACGACGGCGCCGCCCTCGACTACTCCTCCAAGGCGCTCAAGGCGTATCGGCGGCAGGTGCAGCTCGTCCTGCAGGACCCGACGGGCTCGCTCAACCCCAGGCACACGGTGTACGAGGCCGTCGCCGAAGGCCCGCGCATCCACGGCCTGCCGGACGAGCGGGAGGTCGTGTCGGCCGCTCTGTCCAGGGCGGGGCTGCGGCCCCCCGACCGGTTCTTCCTGCGCTACCCGCACGAGCTGTCGGGCGGCCAGCGGCAGCGCGTGGTGATCGCCGGGGCGCTGGCGCTGGACCCGAAGGTGCTGGTCGCCGACGAGCCGGTGGCCTCGCTGGACGCCTCCGTCCGAGGCGAGATCCTGGCCCTGCTGCTCAAGCTGCGGGCAGAGCTGGGCCTGTCGGCGCTGGTCGTCACCCACGACCTGGGCCTGGCCTGGAACATCGCCGACCGGGTGGCCGTGATGTACCTGGGCAGGATCGTCGAGTCGGGGCCGGTGGAGCAGGTGCTGACCGCGCCGCGGCATCCGTACACGCAGGCGCTGATGTCGGTGCTGCCCGAGTCTCCCGAGCGGGTGGTGCTGACCGGCGAGCCGCCCGACCCGACCAGGATCCCCGGTGGTTGCCGCTTCCACGCCCGCTGCCAGGTGCTCGCCTCGGGCCGGGCGGCCGAGGCCGGGGTGGACGGCCGGTGCCGCGCACAGCTCCTCGACATCCTGCCCGCCGTGCCTGGGGCACAGACGGCCTGCCACTACGCGGAGACCGTCCAGCCTGCCTGAGCGCAGACAACTGGCCACTACGCGGCGACCGTCTAGCCGAGGTCGGCGTCGTGGACCAGGATGGCGGCCTGGACACGGTTGGCCAGGCCGAGCTTGGCCAGCACGCTGCTGACGTGGGCTTTCACCGTGGCCTCCGCCAGGCGTAGCTCGCGGCCGATGCCGGCGTTGGACAGGCCGCGGGCCAGGGCCCGGATCACCTCCTCCTCGCGGCCGGTGAGCGCGGCGAGCTGTTCGCGGGCGGTCGCGGCACGGGAGGGCGCACGGTCGGCGTACGAGGCGATCAGGCGTCTGGTGACCGAGGGGGAGAGCATGGCCTGGCCGCCCGCCACCGTGCGGACGGCGGCGGCCAGCTCTCTCGGCGGGGTGTCCTTGAGCAGGAAGCCGACCGCGCCCAGGCGCAGGGCCTCGTGGACGTACTCGTCCAGGTCGAACGTGGTCAGCATGATGATCTTGGGCGCGTTCTCCGACGACGGCAGGCGGGCGGCGGCGGCCAGGCCGTCCATGACGGGCATGCGCACGTCCATCAGCACGACCTCGGGCCGCAGGCGGCGCACGGCCGACAGGGCCTCCGCGCCGTCGCGGGCCTCGCCGACGATCACGATGTCGCCGGCCGCCTCCAGGATCAGCCGCAGCCCGGACCGTACGAGCTCCTCGTCGTCCACGATCAGCACCCGGATCATGCCGGAATCCTGGCGCTGACCAGGAAGCCGCCACCGTCCTGGACGCTGGTCCGCAGCGTGCCGCCGAGCAGCTCCACCCGTTCCCGCAACCCCACCAGCCCCCAGCCCCCGCCGGGCACCTCCACCTGCGCGGACCCGGGCGCCTCGGCCTGCGGCGACCGGGAGTGCTTTGTGTGCGGCGGTCCGGGCGCCTCGTTGCGCACCTCGACCGCCAGCTCGCCGGGCCCGTAACGGATGCGCACGTCCGTGGTGGCGTCCCGCGCGTGCTTGTGCACGTTGGTGAGCGCCTCCTGGACCACCCGGTACGCCGTCCGCCCGACAGCCGGCTCCACCGCCCGCGCGTCGCCCTCGTCGTGCCGGGTCACCGCGATCCCGAGAGCACGCGACTGGTCGAGCAGCAGGTCGAGGTCGCCCAGTGTGGGCGGCGGCCGGAGCGCGCTGTCCGGCCCGGGCGAGCGCAGCACGCCGAGCACGTCGCGCAGGTTGGCCAGCGCCTCCCGCCCGATCCCGCCGATCATGGCGGCGGCCCTGACGGTCTCGTCGTCGGCCGCCCGCACTTCCAGCGCTCCCGCGTGCAGCACGATCAGCGAGACCCGGTGCGCGACGACGTCGTGCATCTCTCTGGCGATCCTGGCCCGCTCCTGCGCCCTGGCCTGCTCGGCCCGCAGGACCTGCTCGCGCTCCAGCCGTTCCGCCCGTTCGCCGGCGGCCTCGCGCCGGGCGCGGGCCCAGAGCCCGAGCGCGAGCGGCAGGGCGACGACGGCCAGCGCCATCAGCAGCGCGTTGCCGGGACTGGACATCGCCGGCTCGTCGCGCAACTCGCCCACCAGCACGGAGCCGCCGCACACCACCAGGCAGCCGCCGAGGTAGGCCGCGACGCCGCGCTTGCGGCGCAGCTGGAGGCCCGCGAAGTAGGAGGCGGTGAGCAGCGGCGGCCACATGCCCAGCCCCGCGTACGTGACCGCGCCCACGGCGGCCAGCGGCCACCAGGAACGTTCCGCTCTCCAGGCGGCCACGCCCGCGGTCGCGGCGATCGCGATCAGGGCGGGCAACGGCAGATCCGACCGCACGCCCGCCTGGCCGTGCGCCACGAGCAGCGAGAGCGCGGACATACCGGCGCCGAGCAGAACGAACCGCATGACCGCAGCGTATGCGCGGGCGGCCGGCGGGATGCACTACGAAAGTAGGAGAAGCCGATCGACGACCGGGGCATCTCGGGCCGGGCCGCGGGGCGCGAGGGTGATGGCATGCGTAGCAGCCTGGCCGCAACGGCCATGTCATTGATCGTTCTCGGGGGCGGCGTCATCCCGGCCGAGGCCGCCGCCGGCCCCACGTTGCCTGAGCCGACCGGCCCGAAGCCTGTCGGCACGACGAGCCTGCACCTGGTCGACGCCGGCCGCCCCGACCCGTGGAACCCGGAGGCGAACCGGCGCGAGCTGATGGTCTCGCTGTGGTATCCCGCCAAGAAGGGTGGCGGGAAGCCCGCGCCGTACGTGACGCCCCAGGAGTCCGCCGCGATCCTGAAGGGCCTGAACGCCGCTCCTGACGCGCTCACCAAGGTCAGGACGTACGCCAGGTCCGGAGCGCCGGTCAGCGGCACCCGGCTGCCCCTGGTCGTGATGTCGCCGGGCTTCAGCTTTCCCCGCGCCACCCTGACCTCCCTGGCCGAGGACCTGGCGAGCAGGGGTTACCTGGTCGCGGCCGTGGAGCACACGTACGAGTCGGTCGCCACCACGTTCCCCGGCGGCCGGACCACCTCCTGCCTGGCGTGCGTGCCGGGGCAGGACGGCGCCAAGGTCGCCGCGGGCCGGGTGGTGGACGTGCGTTTCGTGCTCGACGAGCTGATCCGGGGCCGCTGGGGCCGGGTGATCGACCGGTCGAAGATCGCTATGGTCGGCCACTCGATGGGCGGGAACGCCGCAGCCCAGGCCATGCTCGCGGACTCGCGGATCAAGGCCGGCGTCAACCTGGACGGCACCTTCCAGCCGGTCGTGGCGGCGCTGAACCGGCCGTTCCTGCTGATCGGAGCGCCCAAGTCGCACGCGCCCGGCGGAAGCGACGACTCGTGGCCGAAGTCGTGGCCCCAGATGACCGGCGCGAAGCGCTGGATCACGGTGGCGGGGACCGACCACTCCGCGTTCGTCGACTATGCGGTGTTGCGGCCCGCGCTCGGCCTCCCCGCGCAGGAGCTCGACGGCGTACGGGCGTTGCGCGTCACCCGTGACCATCTCGCCTCGTTCCTCGACCGGCACCTGCGGGGCGTGCGGACTCCGGTGCCGGACTATCCCGAGGTCACCGATCACTCGCGGAAGGCGTCGGCGTTCTCCGCGGCCCACTGAGCGAAGCCGCGCGCGTCCCGGCCGGTCACCTCGCGGACGGTCGGGACGACCGTGTAGCCGACCTCGGGCGTCTCGCCGAGCGCGCCGATGAGGAACTCGACGGTCTGCTCGCCCATCCCGTCGGCGAGCCACTTGGCCCGCGCCTCGTCCACGGTCAGCTCCACGAACTCCACGTCCTTGCCGATCGCCGCCCCCAGGATCGCCACCTTCTCCCTGAGCGTGATCGCCTCGGGCCCGGTCAGCGTGTACGTCCTGCCGCCGTGTCCCCCCTCGACCAGCACGGTCGCGGCCACGGCGGCGATGTCGCGCTCGTGCACCAGCGCGCTCACCCGGTCGCCGAACGGCTCCTTGATGACGCCCTGCGTCCGGACCGTGTCGGCCCACCACCGCAGCGTGTTGGACATGAACTCGACCGGGTGCAGCAGCGTCCACTCCAGGTCGGTCGCGGCCAGCGCCTGCTCCAGCGCGCCGTCCGCGCGCCCGCCGAGCACCGTGACGCGCCGCACGCCCGCCTTGACGGCCAGCTCCACCAGCCGGGCGCCGTCGGGAAGGGGCGCGTAGTCGTCGCCCGCGAAGTTGATGAAGTGCACGCCGGTGACGCCCTCGAACACGCCGGCCAGGGAGTCGGGCTCGGCGAGATCTCCCGCGACGACCTGCACGCCCTCGGGGAGCACGGCCTTGGCCGGGTTTCTGGTCAGAGCCCGCACCTGCTGGCCGGCTGCGAGGAGCTCTTCGACGACGAGGCGGCCGACGGTCCCGGTGGCACCGGTGACGAGCGTGATCATGTGATCCTCTTTCTCAAGGGAACGGAACGTTCTGCTTCTATAGTAGCAGAACGGAACCATTTATTCCGCATAATCCTTGAGCGTGATGGCGTTGGCCGCGCGGTGGATGGGGCCGGCGATCCTCTCGATCATCCGGTCGCGGCCGGGCAGGTGCGGGAGCAGCTTGATGATCTTGAGCTGGAACCAGAGGGCGGTGCGTGAGGGGATCACCATGCCCTTGACGTTCGCGGGGCCGAGCGCCTGGTTGGCCGCGGTGAACGCGCGCAGCTCGCGCTCGTAGCCGGCCGCCCCGCCACCCGCGGCCAGCTCGCCCGCCAGCACGTACGCCCCCACGAGCGCCAGGCTCGTGCCCTGACCCGAGGCCGGCGAGGCGCAGTAGGCCGCGTCGCCCACGAGCACCACGCGCTCGGTCGACCAGCTGTCCATGTGGATCTGGCTGACCGAGTCGAAGTAGAAGTCCTTGGCGTCGCGTACGGCGTCGAGCAGCTTGGGCACCTCCCACCCGACCCCCTTCATGGCTCCGGCCAGCAGCTCCTTCTGCCCGGCCAGGTCGCGGTGGTCGTAGGTCAGCGGCGGCGACGACCAGATGAACAGGGCCTTCGCGCCGGCGTCCTGGCGGGTGCTGTAGACGTTGGCGGTCCTGCCGGGAGCCACGTGCACGGCCTCCTCGCGGTCGAGGCCGAGCGTGTTGGGCACGGAGCAGATCGAGATGTAGTAGCCCAGGTCGCGGGCGAACCGCGGCTCCTCGCCGAAGGCGATCCGCCGGACGTTGGAGTGGGCCCCGTCGGCTCCGACGACCAGGTCGAAGGTGCGGGACGGCCCCTGCTCGAACGTCACCGTGCCGTCCTCGGCGATGGCGGTGATGGAGTCGTCGAAGAGGTATTCGACGTCGTCGCGGGTCAGGTCGTACAGCAGCTCGTTGAGGTCGCCGCGCATGATCTCGATGTCGCCGCCCGTGCGCCCGCCGAACAGGTCGGCGTCCATGGTCGCGACCGCCCGGCCCTTGGTGTCGTAGTGGGTGGCGACGCGCATGTCGGTGCTCTTGGCGCGGACCGCGTCGAGCAGGCCCATGCGCTCGACGACCTGGAGCGCCGCGCCGCGTAAGTCCACCTTGTATCCGCCCTCGCGGATCGCGGGGGCCCGCTCGACGACCGTCACGGTGTAGCCGTGCCGCCGGAGCCAGTAAGCCGTCGCCGTGCCGGCGATGCTCGCGCCGGAGATGAGGATGTTCGCCATGAGGCGAAGGTACAACTGTCTGAGACGTTTGTCTAGGACAGTTGTGCTACTGTCGGAGCATGGGAAACAGGGAAGATCTGCTCGCCGGGGCGAAGCGGTGCCTGATCGAGAAGGGCTATACGCGCACCACCGCGCGTGACATCGCCACCGCGTCCGGAGTGAGTTTGGCGGCCATCGGCTACCACTTCGGGTCGAAGGAGGCGCTGATGAACGAGACGCTGTTCGAGGCGATGCGGGAGTGGGGCGACGAGCTGGGCGCGACCCTGGCGACCGGCGTGCGGGCGGACGCCACGCCGCTGGAGCGGTTCGAGGCGGCGTGGGATCGGGTGGTGGCATCGTTCTCGGCGCTGCGGCCGCTGTGGGTCACCCAGTTCGAGCTGCTCGGGCAGATCGATCACCTGCCCGGCGTGCACGAGCAGCTCGTCGGCGGGATCAAGGAGGCGCGGCTGGGGCTGGCCGAGTTGTTCGAGGGGATCGAGCAGGGGAGCGACCCGGAGCGGGCGCGGCTGACCGGGACGGTCTATCAGGCCCTGCTGACGGGATTCCTGTCACAGTGGCTGTTCGACCCGGACAGCGCGCTGTCCGGGCGCGAGGTCGTCAAGGCGCTACGGATGATCGCCGGCTGACGACCCCGCGGATCGTCAGGGCGCCGCGGATGATCGTCGGCTGACGACCTCGCGAGCGGGCTAGAAGGCGCTTATGGTGGCGGGCGCCCGCTCGGCCCGGCTCAGCGAGCGGATGACCGCCGTCGCGCCATGGCGGTGCACGGCCAGTCTGGCCAGCAGCTCTACCACGGGATCGATGACCGGCGACGGCAGCTCGGGCGTGGCCACCCCCACGCTGGCCGCCAGATCGTCGGCGTGCACGACCAGCTCCACCAGCCGGGTGAGCAGGAAGTCGTCGAGCCGCACCGACCAGCCCGACCAGGGCAGGTGCACGACCCGGCCCACCGGCTCGGCGGGCAGCGCGGCCCGCTGCGCGTCGAGCAGCGCCTGGGCCCGGTCCGCCAGCGCCACGGGACCGTCGGCCGCGGCGGCCTCGCCCCCGCGCCGGACGCTCACGTTGCTCTCGTGGTCGAGCCCGGCCTGCACCCACGGCGAGCGCGCATAGTGCTCAAGCAGCTCGATCGGCTCCTGCGCCTCCCCGTCGGGCACGAGCACGTCGCGCACCCTGACGAGCTGATGCGCCAGGTGCCCCGCCAGCCCCGCGACGCTGAACTCCGTGAGCGCGCTCCGCTTCTCCCACGCCCCGGTCACGGCCGGCTCGCGCAGCAGCTGCACCGCCGACGCCGCCGCCACCAGATAAGCCTGCCGGATCTCCCCCATGGGCCGCCCTTCCCCTGTCCGCATAACCAGGGCCAACAGTAGCCGTTCGCCAAATATTGCCGCTTAGCTGGATTCCGGGTGAGCGAGCGCCTTCCTGATCGCGGACCGGATGAACGCGCGAGCCAGCTTGGCCCGCCTGAACCGGCTCAGCGGCGGCGCGGGCGTGTCGTACCGGCGGGCCCGCACGTCCGTCACCACCCTCTCCGGCGCCCCCAGCTCGGCCAGCACGTCGAGGGCCTCCCGCTTGCTGATCAGCCGCCCGTCCCGCAGGGTGACCGTGGCCCTGGCGACGGTCACCATGCCGAGGTCCACCCAGATGTCGCGCAGCCAGCGCCGCCGCCCGCGTGTCTTGACCAGCCAGTAGTCACGCAGGTCGGTCCGGACGAAGTCGGTCAGCACCGTGTCCGACACCGGCGGCAGCAGCCCGGCGGGCGGCGGCCCGTACAGCTCAAGGGCCGCCTGCTGCAGCTCGCGGCGGGTGATCGCGGTGACGGGACGGCGGAAGATGTGCTCGTGCGCCCACGTGACGTGCTCGGCCGACAGGTCGGTCAGCTCCTGGTTGGACATGTACGAGCAGTGCAGCTTGTCCGCCAGCGGCAGGTCGATCGCGCGGTGCAGGTGCTTGAGCCGCCGCCACTGATCCATGGTCATGGGCCCGTCGACGATCGCGATCAGATCGAGGTCGCTCCGGCCGGGCTGGTAGTCGCCCGCCGCGAGCGAGCCGTGGGCCCACAGCGCCACCAGGGGAACGGCCGGTTCGACACCCTGGCGGAAATGCTTCAACAGGCGGTCGGTGGCTGCGTGCATGATGGTCACTATGATCCATTTTGGCCCGACAGAAAAGGCCGCTTCGTCAGGGTGCGCTGAACAGCGCGCTCACTGACTCCCCGTCGTGGATCCGCCGCATGGCCTCGGCCAGGGCGGGCGCGATCGACAACACCGTGAGCTTGTCGCTGGGCTTGGGCGGCGGCACGGTGTTGGTGCAGACGATCTCCACGACCTCGGGCAGCTCGCTCAGACGCTCGATCGCCCCGCCCGCGAACAACCCATGGGTGCAGGCCACGCGGACGGACCGGACGCCCTGCTCGCGCAGCCGGTCGAGCAGCTCGATGACCGTGCTGCCCTTGGCGATCTCGTCGTCCAGGATGATCACGTCCCGGCCGGCCACCTCGCCGATCACCGAGCTGATCACCACCCGGTCGTCGCTGTAGCGCTGCTTGGCGCCCATCGCGACCCCGGTGCCGAGCAGGCGGGCGAAGTGCGCGGCCTCCTTGGCGTTGCCGAGGTCGGGGGAGACGACGACGGTGTTCGACAGGTCGTAGCGGCGAAAGTGTGTCGCCAGCTCCCGCAGCGCGTGCAGGTGGTCGACGGGGACGCTGAAGAAGCCGTGCACCTGCGGCGAGTGCAGTGTCATGGCCAGCACCCGGTTGGCGCCCGCGGTCGCCATCAGGTCGGCGACCAGCCGCGCGCCGATGGAGATGCGCGGGGCGTCCTTCTTGTCGCTGCGGGCGTAGGCGTAATGCGGCATCACGACGGTGGTTCTGGCCGCGGAGGCGCCCCGGGCGGCGTCGAGCATGAGCAGCAGCTCGACCAGATGCTCTTGCACGGGCGGGACGAGGGGCTGGATGAGGAACACGTCGCGCTCGCGGCAGTTGGCCTGCAACTGCACCTCAAGCACGTCATTGGCGAAGCGGTGCACCTGGACGGGGTGCAGGGGCGTGCCTAGGTGGGCGCAGATCTCCTCGGCAAGTTCGGGATGGGCGCTGCCACTGAAAACCGTGATGTCTCGCACGATTCCGTAAGCTTAGCCACCGCACCCCGGCCGTTACGAGAGCGACTCGGGGGTAAGGGCATCGAGGTCGGGCAGCACGCGCCAGGCCAGCGCGAGCGCGTCCGGCGCGGGCGGGTAACGCGGGTGCGGCACGGCGATGACGCGCATGCCCGCCGCGTGCGCGGAACGCAGCCCGTTGCTGGAGTCCTCCACCGCCACGCAGTCGCGCGGGTCCACCTCCATCCGCCGGGCCGCCTCCAGATAGCCGTCGGGGGCGGGCTTGCCGCGCTCGACCTCCTCGGTCGAGACGGTGGCCGCGAAACACTCCTTCAGCTCGGCCGCGTCCAGCACCACGTCGATCAGCCGGCGCGGGGACGAGCTGGCCAGCCCCAGCGTGACCTGGGCCGACAGCCGGCGCACGGTCTCCACCGCCCCCGGCATCAGCGGCACCCCGTCGCGGTAGCGCGCCGCCATCCGGTCCACCACGCCGCGCGCGATGTCGCCGGGCGTCATCCGCACCCCCAGCTCGTGCAGGTAGGCGGCCCACTCGGAGGTGCTCATGCCCATGAGCCTGGACTGGGTGTCGGGCTGCCACGAGCCGCCGTGCTCGGCCACGAACGCCCGCCGCACCTCCTCCCACACCGGCTCGGAGTCGACCAGCACACCATCGAGATCGAACACGCACGCTTCCATAGGGCACAGACAATCACATGGCCAGATCGGACTCCTCGACCGGTTTGTTCTCCAGGAGCCGGGCCACCATCGCGGCCCGGGTGGAGACCTCCAGCTTGGAGAAGATCCGCCGCAGATGCGTGGCCACCGTCCAGGTGCTGATCTCCAGCACCCTGGCGATCTCCTTGTTCGTGAACCCCCTGCCCACCATGCGGGCGATCTCGGCCTCGCGCGGCGTCAGCGTGACGGCGGCGCCGACGTCGCAGGTGATCACACATCGGGTTTCGCCCACCGTCAGATCCAGCAGGACCCCGCTCCCGTCGGGTGGAACGCTCCCACGGAGCAGGATGTCGATCAGGTGCCGTGCCGCCGCTTCTGCCTCTGGCGCATGGCTCATCGAACCACCCCCCGCCATTTGACAGGAAAGTCACATCGTAGTCCCGACAGGCCGCGAGGAGGAGTCACATGATTGCGTGACCTGCGAACGGGTGACTGTCTCTGAGCCTTGACCTGGCGTACAACCACCTTGTCGGGACGCACATGCGAGGAGATCACCGCCCACTTCTTCCGCGAGCCGGCCAGGAGGTAGCCGATCATGATCGAGGAGCCCGCGTCCGCCCTGCGGCGGACCGCGTACGACCTGCGCGCCGCGGTGGACGCGCTGGCCATCACGGTCACCGAGGACCGCCCCGACGGCAGGCCCGGTCACAAGTTCCTGCAGGACCTGGAGGACGGGGTCGGCGACCTGGCGGGCGCGGCGGCGGAGATCTGCGCGCACGCCGACGAGCTGGGTGAGGAGCTGGACCCGCCGGCGACGGCCAGGGCGCTGGCCGGGACGCATCGAGGGACGATCGACGCGTCGCGGCGGCTGCGTACCTGGCTGCTCGACGCGGAGCGGGTGGCGGAGCTGCACCGGCTGGCCGGCGTCTGGGGACGCCCGTGGCGCGCCTGGACGGACGTGGTCCTCGCGGGTCTGGGGAGCGCGGGCGCGGCCCTCGACGACGTCGAGGACTCCCTGCTCGCGTCCTGGAGCCGTCTCATCGAGCGCACGACGGTCGCGCCGGTGCCCGTGCGCCTGCTCGCGCCTTCGACGATCGACAGAGAGAGGCTGCGGACATGACTGAAGGGCAGAGAGCACGGCAGGAGCTCGCCGATCGCCTGAGCGCGGACCTCATCGCCGGCCCGCGACTCGCCGAGGCGCTCGGCGAGGCCCGGATGCCGGACGGCGTGGCGTCGTACGACGAGAACGTCACCTCCGAGCGGATCGACGCCGTCGGCGACCTCTACTACGTCTACCAGCACGAACGGCTCGGCGTCTTCAAGGTCGTGCGCAAGCTGCAGGAGCTGTTCAGGGCCGGCACGGTGCGGTTGCCGGGCGGCAGGGGCGCGTTCGGGCTCTACCAGTTCGACCGCCGCGACATCCTGCGTTACACGCGGGCCGACCGGGCCGCCGCCTACGGCCGGGTGCTCGGCTACAGCCGCGCGGTGCCGTCGGGGTCGCGCAGGAACGCCGAGTTCCATGAGCTGTTCACGCACTTCATGAACCAGGTGACGCTCTACCGGCGGGACAAGCGCGTCTCCGACGTGATCAGGGAGCGGGCCGGCGACCCGAGCTTCGGCAGCATCGCCGTGGTCCGCCGGGCCGGCCTCGATCTGCGCAACAACCTCAAGTCCGCCTCCTTCGGCCGGCTGAACGTGTTGCGGGTCGAGCTCATGCAGGTGCTGGACGAGGCGTTCAGGATCCTGGAGTCCGACGACGTCAAGCGGCTGTTCGGCGCGGACGACTCGTGGGACGTGCTGGCGGAGGCGCTGAGCCGTTACTACGACGAGCGGCCGGAGACCTCGCCCAGGCAGCGGATGGGCGTGTCGGGGCGCGAGGCGCTGCGGTGGCTGGCGCGACCGCACATCCTGCAGACCACGCGGGCGCGGTTCGAGGCGTTGCTGCTGGAGATCGCCGAGTACGCCGAGGAGTGGCTGACCAGTGCCGAGGCCATGGGCCCGGCCGATGTCCCGATTGCCCGAGATTAATGCTTTTAGGGGTGTTTATTGAGCTTTCCGGTTCTCTTACCGGGCATGCGGTTAGGTATGGCAGACCTTCCATTTCACGACAGGGGCGACTTCGAGGACGCTGACCGCGGCTTCATCGCCAAGCTCAGCCCCGCGGTCGTCAAAGCGGCGGACGGCCGGGTCGTCTGGGACAACGACTCCTACGACTTCCTGCGGGAAGACTGCCCCGATACCGCCCATCCGAGTCTCTGGCGGCAGAGCCAGCTCTGCGCCAAACAGGGCCTGTACGAGGTCGCCGACGGCATCTACCAGGTACGCGGCCTGGACCTGTCGAACATGACGCTGATCGAAGGCGAGCACGGCGTCATCGTGGTCGACCCGCTGGTCTCCGTCGAGTGCGCCGCCGCGGCGCTGGGGCTGTACCGCGCCCACCGCGGCGACCGTCCGGTGACCGGCGTGATCTACACCCACGCGCACGCCGACCACTTCGGCGGCGTGCGCGGCGTGACCGGCGGAGACGTCCCGATCCTGGCTCCGGCCGGGTTCATGGAGCACGCGGTGGCGGAGAACGTCTACACCGGCCCGGCCATGACCCGCCGGGCCGTCTACATGTACGGGCCGGCCCTGCCCCGATCCCCGGAGGGCCAGATCGGCGCCGGTCTCGGCATGACCAACTCGACCGGCACCATCTCCCTCATCGAGCCCACCGTCGACGTCACGCGTACCGGCCAGGAGGAGAGCGTCGACGGCGTCCGGATCGTCTTCCAGCTCACGCCGGACTCCGAGGCGCCCGCGGAGATGACCTTCCTCATCCCGGAGCGCCGCGCCCTCTGCCTGGCCGAGAACGCCACCCACAACCAGCACAACGTCCTGTCCCTGCGCGGCGCCGCCGTCCGCGACGCCCGCGCCTGGTCGCGCTACCTCACCGAGGCCATCACCCTGTTCACCGACCGGGCCGACGTCGCCTTCGCCTCGCACCACTGGCCCACCTGGGGCGGCGAGAACATCGTGCGCTTCCTCGGGCAGCAGCGGGACCTGTACGCCTACCTGCACGACCAGACGCTGCGCCTGCTCAACCGGGGCCTGACGGGACCCGAGATCGCCGAGGCCGTGCACCTGCCGCCCGACCTTGAGCAGTCCTGGCACACGCACGGCTACGTCGGCTCGGTCAGCCACAACGTCAAAGCCATCTACCAGCGCTACCTGGGCTGGTTCGACGGGAACCCGGCGCACCTGTGGGCGCACCCGCCGAGGGAGAGCGCGCTGCGCTACGTCGACTGCCTGGGCGGCGGCCCGGCCGTGGTCGAGGTCGCCCGGCGCTACATCGAGGAGAACGACCTGCGCTTCGCCGCGCAACTCCTCAACCACGCCGTCTTCGCCGACGAGGGCAACAAGGAGGCCAGAGATTTGCTGGCGGAGGTCTACACCCGGCTCGGCCACGGCGCCGAGAACGCCACCTGGCGCAACTTCTACCTCATGGGCGCCCTGGAGCTGGCCGACGGCATCGTGCCCGCCACCCCGGACGCCACCTCGCCCGACCTGCTCTCGGGGCTGAGCGTGGAGCAGATCTTCGACTCCATCGCCATCCGGGTCAACGGCCCGCGGGCCTGGCACGAGCGGCTGGCCATCGACTGGCATCTGACCGACCTGGGGGAGCGGCACCGGACGACGTTGTCCAACGGCGCCCTCATCCAGCAGCGCGAGCCCCGCGACGAGAGCGCCGACCTGACGTTGCGGCTGACCAAGGCGCAGCTCGTGGGGCTGCTGGCGGGCAAGGGGGTCGAGGGCGTCGAGCGAGAGGGGAACACGGCGGTGTTGCAGCGGCTGGTCGCCGTGCTCGACCACGCGGTGCCCGACTTCGCCATCGTGACGGCCTGACCTGCTCCGGTGGTTCGGCCTGCTCCGGCGGCCCGGCCTACTCCGGTGGCCGCTGCTCGATCGCCGTGTGCAGCGCCTTGCAGGCCAGCGCGAGCAGCGTCACCACCACCGCCCCGACGCCGGGCCCGACGACCAGCGGCAGCGTCAGCTCGCCCGCGTGCCAGGCCGCCGCCAGGATCGTGGCCGAGGTCAGCACCGTCGCGCCGAACGCGGCCAGCCACAGCGGCAGCAACTCCAGGTAGGAGAACAGCAGCGGGAACGCCAGCCACACGAACGGCGGCGCCGCCACGGCCAGCACGACCCACCCGGCCGTCACCACGCCGAGCCACGCCTGCGCCGCCGTCATCATGCCGAGCCACGGCTGCGCGGCGGACCCCGCGCTGAGCCAGGGCGTCAGGCCGCCGGCGTACACGAGGCCGAGCAGCAGGCCGCCGACGGCCTCGGTCACGCGGTCCTCGCGGAGCACGGTCACCACGGCGATCAGCAGCAGCCCGCAGGCCGTGACGTGCACCGCCCATCTCAGCAACCGCAACGGTATGTTCGTCATCAATCACCAACAGTAACCGCCGGAGGGCGACCGGCGCGATGCGGCCGCGCCACGAGCGCTCTCAGACCGGCGCCATGAGCGCTCTCAGCCCCGCGCCATGAGCGCTCTCAGCCCCGCGCCATGAGCGCTCTCAGCCCCGCGCCACCCTGCGCCGGGCCAGCGCGTAGTACAGAGCGCCGGCCAGCACGAGCGCGACCACCACGCCGATGTTCGCCGCGCCGAACGTGCTCGCCTTGAGCTCCTCGCTCATCAGGAAGCCGACGACCTGGGCGATGTGCTCGTCGGCCGAGACGATCAGGCCGAGCCCGATGACCGACGCCACGGTCAGCGACACCACCCCGGCCCAGTTGAACGCGGGCGCGCCGGGCCGCAGCAGCCGCTCGTCGTAGGCGCGCCCGCCCGCCCGCAGCAGCCACATGTCCACCAGGAAGATCGCCACCCAGGCGGCCATCACCACCCCGGCGATCGCCAGGAACGCCTGGAAGGTGCCGAGGAAACTGGTGGAGACGAACAGCAGGTAGTAGCCGCCGAGCAGCATGAGAACCCCGTCGATCAGCACCGCGAGGTGCCTCCTGACCGGCACGCCCAGCGCCAGCATCGACAACCCCGACGAGTAGATGTCCATGATCGCCCCGGCCAGGAAGCCGCCGATGGCGGTCAGCAGGTACGGCAGCAGGAACCACGTCGGCAGCGCCCCCGCCAGCGCGGCCACCGGGTCGCCGCCCGCCGCCTCGGCCAGCTCCGGATCGCCGCCCGCCAGCAGCACCCCGAACACCAGCAGCACCATGGGCGGCAGCGCCCCGCCCAGCGTCGTCCACAGGGCCACCGACCTCGGGCGGGAGCCGGCGGGCAGGTAACGGGAGTAGTCGGCGCCGCAGTTGACCCACCCCAGGCCGAGCAGCGTCATCGCGAAGATGACGCCGCCCAGCCAGCGGCCAGGACCGGCCGACGTCTCCAGTGACACGCCGAGTCGCGGCGCCATGAGGACCAGGTAGACGACCGTGAGCACGACGAACACGTACGTCAGGTAGCGCTGCACCACCATGATCATGGCGTGCCCGAACATGCCGATCACGATCACGGCCAGCGCCGCGACGGCGAAGCACACCGCCGTCGCCGTCGTGCGCGGGACGCCGGGCGCGAGGCGCGTCAGGATCTCGGCGCCGCTCTGCGCGGAGAGTGTGACGAGCACGATCTCCCAGCCGACGTTCGAGATGTAGGAGAACACGGTGGGCAGCTTGTTGCCCAGGTAGCCGAAGGGGGCCCGGCCCAGTGTCATCGTCGGCACGCCGGATCGGGCGCCGGCGATCGCGACCAGGCCGACCAGGAGGAACGAGAGCGCGTACCCGACGGCTCCGGTGATGATCGCCGGAATGACGCCGAGGCCGAGACCGACGATGTACACGCCGAAGGCGACGCCGAACAGCGACAGATTGGAGCCGGCCCAGGGCCAGAAGAGGTCACCCGGGCGGCCGTGGCGCTCCGACTCGGGGATCGCGTTGATGCCGTTCTGCTCGACGGTCATCGTGTCCATGATCGGACGTTACCTGGCTTCTGCCCCAGAAGCACCTGCGATTTTCGGCCGGATCCGCCGCAGGGTCGTGGGCAAAGAAATCCCCGATGGGCGATATTTCGTGATCTGCTGGGAAATATCTGCGGAATGCGGCGGGTCGTACCGTCTTCGCCTGACGTTCCGCAGAGAGGTTGCCGTGATGGGGGCGTCCAGGCCCGACACGCGAAAACGGGCGCTCGCCGTCTGCCTGATGGCGGCGTTCATGACGGGGCTGGACGTGAGCATCGTCAACGTGGCGCTGCCGTCGATCCGCGACGGTCTGCACGCGACGGAGGACGGCCTGCAGTGGACGTTGTCGGGGTACGCGCTCACGTTCGGCCTGCTGCTGGTCCCGGCCGGGCGGCTGGGGGACGCCAGGAGCCGGCCGACCCTGTTCATGTGGGGGGTGGCGCTGTTCACGCTGTCCAGCGCGGCGTGCGGTTTCGCGTGGAACATGAACGTGCTGATCATCGCCAGGCTGGTGCAGGGGATGGCGGCCGGAATACTGAACCCGCAGGTGTCGGGGCTGATCCAGCAGATGTTCCGCGGGCACGAGCGCGGGCGGGCGTTCGGGGCGCTCGGTGCCACGATCGGCGTGTCCACGGCCGCGGGCCCGCTGATCGGCGGGGCGCTGGTGAGTGTGTTCGGGCCCGACCACGGGTGGCGATGGGTGTTCCTGGTGAACGTGCCGATCGGGCTGGTGCTGCTGCCGATGGCGTGGCGGCTGCTGCCCGCGCCGCGACCGGCCGGCGCCCGCCGGCGCGAGAGCATGGATCCCATCGGCGTGCTGCTGCTGGGCGTGGGGGTGGCGGCGTTGCTGCTGCCCTTCATCCAGCGCCACCAGTGGGAGGGCGAGACCAAGTGGCTGCTCATCCCGGCGGCCCTGGTCATCCTGACCGGTTTCGTGGTGTGGGAACGCGCCTACCGCGGGGAGTCCCTGGTCAACCTGGCCCTGTTCCGCAAACGTTCCTACAGTCTCGGCGCGGCCATCGCGCTGTTCTACTTCGCCGGCTTCACCGGCATCTTCTTCATCTTCACGCTCTACCTGCAGAGCGGCCACCAGTACAGCGCGTTGATGGCGGGTCTGTCGATCACCCCGTTCGCCCTCGGCTCGGCCTCGGCCGCCGTGGTGGGCGGCCGGCTCGTCGCCCGCGCCGGCCGGCGGCTGGTGGCCGTCGGCCTGTCCCTGGTGATCGTCGGCCTGCTGGCCACGATGGTGGCGGCCGCGCTGGTCCCCGGCCAGGCGGTGGGCTTCGCCACCGCCCTGCCACTGCTGCTGGCGGGCACGGGCAGCGGTCTGGTGATCTCGCCCAACCAGGCGATCACGCTCTCCGAGGTGCCGCCCGAGGGTGGGGGGAGCGCGGCCGGCGTCCTGCAGACGGGTCAGCGCCTCGGCTCGGCCATCGGCATCGCGGCGACGGGGTCGACGTTCTTCGGGGCGCTGGGGGACGGCTGGACGGCGGCGTTCCGGCACGGCCTGATGGTGGTGCTGGGGTTCGTGATCATCGCCCTGGCCGCCGCCACGTACGATCTCATCCGTACCTACCGCTGACTCACCGCAGGCCCTTTGCCAGCAGCTCCTTGGCCGCCGCAGGAGCCTTCGCGGGGGAGCCGGCGTCGAACGGCGGTTGCGGGTCGTACTCGATGGCGAGCTGGATCGCCTCCGCCGTCGTCCGGCCGGCGATGCGCGCCACCAGCGTGAGCGCCATGTCGATCCCGGAGGAGACCCCCCGCGGCGGTCACGATCTTCCCCTGCTCGACGACCCGCTCGGACGTGTACGTCGCCCCGAACGACTCCAGGACGTCCACCGCGCCGGCGAACGCCGCGTCGGCGGTGATGGCCAGCCACCTGGGCACGTCGCGAACGGGCCCGGCCTCTGCCGCGACGAACACGATCTCGGCGCCCGGCAGGAACTTGAGCACCTCGTACGGGCCGACGGCGTCGAGGGCGGTGAACCGGTCGAACAGCGGTATGGCGATGCGCACAGCGGCTCCCCTTCTTCACGGTAGGCCGCGAGCTTTCCACAGGCTGTGGACGCATCGCGCCTTTCCTCATGGTGAGCTATTTCCCGTGCGGGTCGGCGGCGTTGAGCGTTTTGACCACCTGGTCGTAGTCACCGCGCGCCTCGCCGTACCGCAGGAACTTGACGCGCTCGACCTGGATTTCCTGCGCGTCGGGCTGTGACTCCACCAGCGCGAGGACCTCCGCCACGAACTCGTCGAGCGGCATCGCGAACTCGCTGTCCTCCTGCCCGGGCAGCAGCGAGGTGCGGACGGCCGGCGGCTCCAGCTCCACGACTTTCACACTGGTGTCGGCGAGCTGCAGCCGGATCGACTCGCTGAGCATGTGGATGGCGGCCTTGGACGCGTTGTAGCTCGGCGTGACCTTGAGCGGCGCGAACGCGAGACCCGAGGAGACGGTGACGATCGTGGCGTCCGGCTGCGCCCGCAGGTGCTCGATGAAGGCGGCGATGAGCCGGATCGGGCCGAGCACATTGGTCGTCACGACCGACTCGGCAGCGGCGAGGAACGTCTCGGGCGTGCGCCAGTCCTCGATCCGCATGATGCCGGCCATCGCGACGAGCACGTTGAGGTCCGGATGCCTGGCCAGCACCTGCTCGGCGGCGGAGCGGATGCTCTCGGCGTCCGTCGTGTCGATCTGTACGGTGTCGATGCCGGGATGCTCGGCGGCGATGCGCTCCAGCAGGTCGGCGCGCCGGCCGCCGACGATGACACTGTTACCCCTGCCCAGCAGCTCGACCGCGAGGGCGAGACCGATGCCGCTGGTGGCGCCGGGGATGAAGATGGTGTTTCCCGAGATGTTCATGCTTGGAGTGTTCCCGATCGGCCGCCACAGGTGCAGAGACCGGTTGTCGGGGGATCGGCGATCCCTGGTTCACCCACGGAACCAGCCGATAATGGGGCACATGGATCGTGCAGCACTGGCAGACTTCCTGCGCCGCCGCCGCGAGGAGCTTCGCCCTGAGGACGTGGGGCTTCCCACGGGCGCGCGCCGCCGGGCCCCGGGCCTGCGGCGTGAGGAGGTCGCGGTCCTCGCCGTGATGTCGACCGACTACTACACCCGGCTCGAACAGCAGCGCGGCCCGCAACCCAGCGTCCAGATGCTGGCCTCGCTCGCCCGTGCGCTCCGCCTGTCAACCGGCGAACGCGACTACCTGTTCCAGATCGCCGGCCGCAACGCCCCGTCATCGGTGTCGGCCACCACGCATGTCGCCCCCGCCCTGTTGCGGGTGCTCGACCGCCTTGAGGACACCCCGGCGCTCATCCTGTCCAGCCTGGGGGAGACGCTGGTGCAGAACCGGATGGCCGCCGCCCTGTTCGGCGACAAGTCGGGCTACACGGGCCTGGCTCGCAGCGAGATCTACCGCTGGTTCACCGATCCCGCCGAACGGCTGCGCTACCCCGAGGACGACCGAGACCGGCAGAGCCGCGCCCAGGTCGCGAACCTGCGCACCGCGTACGGGTCGATGGGTCCGCGCTCGCGGGCCGGCGAGCTCGTGCGGGCCCTGCGGCAGGCGAGCGCGGAGTTCGGCCGGTTGTGGGAGCGGCACGAGGTCGCGAAGCGCTTCGAGGATCACAAGACGCTCATCCATCCTGAGCTCGGCGCGATCGAGCTGGACTGTCAGGTGCTGTTCACCGAGGACCAGTCGCAGGCCCTGCTCGTGCTCACCGCCCCGCCGCGTACCGAGGGTCACGAGAAGCTGCGGCTCCTGGCGGTGCTGGGGCAAGACCGCGTTTCACGCTGAGGCGACTCGGCGGCCTTCATTTGTCGCCGACCGGTGTGAAGTGTTCCGCCGGGGTACGGGCGACCGCGACGATGCGTTCCAGTGCCGTCGCGTGGCGCTGGAACGCATCCCGTCCCTCCGGGGTGAGCCGGACGAAGGTGCGCCGGATCCCCTTCTCCTGCTCCTTGCGCACCGCGACGTATCCGGCGTTGGCCAGCGCGGAAACCTGTTTGGACAGGGCCGAGTCGCTGGTTTCGATCGTGTCCCGCAGAAAGCCGAACTCGACCCAGCCGGCCGGCGCCAGCAGCGCGACGATCGACAACCGCGCCGGAACGTGCAGGAATTCGTCGAAGGAGGAGTCCATCAGTGGTGACCGTTCTCCTGTCACATGGCCGCCTTGGCGACGCGGCGGATCAGCGGCGTGGCCGCGACGAACGTCAGAGCCGTGACGCCCGCGGCGAGCGTCGCCCGCGCGGTCAGCCCCAACGCGCCGGCCGCGAAACCGGAGGCGAGGAAGACCAGCAGCGGGCTGATTCCCCAGCCCACGTAGAACAGCGACTCCCGGAGGGTGGGCACCCAGAGACGGCGCGGACGGACGGCGGCTCGGCACATCCGTAACTGTTGCACGATCACGACTCCCATATACAGGCCGAGACCGAGCACGCAGCCGATGTCGTCCCAGGGAGGCTGGAGGTCGCCGGACCCGTAGGCGACGAAGATCCCCAGCGCCAGGAGGAACATGTAGGGGAGGGCGAAGTTGTGGCGGACGAGCTCGTCGCGAGTTCGGTCCTGAAGGTGGTGGATCTGGTCGAGCGAGTACTGGGCGTCGTGCGGGTACATGGAACCATCCTTGGTCGTCGAGCTACTTTCCTATAAGGAAAATAGCATCGACTTTCCTCGGAGGAAAGTGCCGGAGCCGCCGGCGACGCCTGGGCCACCCAAAGCCGCCGCTGTGCGGCTGGACTCTCCTACCGTGGGAGGCCCCATGCTGATCCCACGTCAGGGAGACGGTGTGACCGTCCGCCGCGTGAGCGCGAGGAGAGCGACGCATGACCATCGTGAAGGACGTCGAGGCCCGCGGCCTGCACCACTGCGAGACGACGGCGCTGGGCGTGCTGCTGCGGCATGAGGGACTCGATCTGTCCGAGCCCATGCTGTTCGGGCTGGGCTCCGGCCTGTCCTTCATCTATTGGGACGGCAAGAGCATGGCGTTCCCCTTTCTCGGCGGCCGCGTCAAACCCTTCGACCTCACCCGGAACCTGGCCGCCAGGCTGGGGCTGACCTTGCTGGCCGAGGAGACCACCTCACCGCGCAAGGCGTGGGCGAACGTGGCCGCCCCCATCGACGCCGGTCGGCCGGTCGGCCTCCAGCTCGACTGCTACCACCTGGACTATTTCCGCGCCCAGGTGCACTTCGGCGGTCACGTCGTCGCCATGTACGGCTACGACGAGCACGACGTCTACCTGGTGGACACCGACCAGCAGGGCGGAGCCGTACGCACCAGCCGGGCCGGCCTCGCCCTGGCGCGCGCCGAACGCGGCCCGATGACCGCCAGGAACCGATCCTTCACCCTCACCCGGCCGGCTCACCCACCGTCCTGGCAGGACCAGATCATCCCCGCCATCAAGGACTGCGCCGACGCCTTCCTCGCCGCACCCATCGCGAACCTGGGCCACCGCGGCATCGAGAAAGCCGGCAAACAGGTGCCCGGATGGCTGCTACGCGCCGGCGAGCCGCAGCAGGACCTGCCGCAGGCCGCCCTCCTCATGGAGAAGGGCGGGACCGGCGGTGCCCTGTTCCGGGCCCTCTATCGCGACTTCCTCGACGAGTGCACCCGGCTGATCGACGACGGCCACCTCCGCACCGGTCACAGGCTGTACGCCGAGGCCGCCGTCCTGTGGACGGACGTGGCCGCCTTGATCGCGAAGGCTGGGGAGAACGGCGACGCCGGGCACCTCGACCAGGCCGGCGTCCTCCTCCACGATCTCTCGCGCATCGAGAAGGACGCCATGCAGGCGCTGCGTCAGTTGTAGCTTCCACGGCCTCGCCGTCGTGCACCTTGGGTCACGACTCGGGTCGGTCGCCTTTTATCGAGCCCAGGTACTCGTTCACCTGGCGCGGGTTGTAGCCGCGGAAGACGAGGGCGAAGCTCGGGCTGGAAGAAGGTCCCGGCTGCCGGATCGAGGCTAGGTACTGGTCCACGTCGCTTCGGCGATAACCGCGCATCGTCACCTCGAAGAGGGGCTGCCCATCAGTTGCCCGCGGCTTTCGCTTGCGCAAAACGTCCCGCGTGACGCTGATGGAAAGCCAGATCCCCAGGAGTGCGATGGCCAGGTTGCCTACGAGGTCCAGCCCCGAAGGACGGACAGCGACCAATCGCACCAGGCCGCCTATTACCAGGACCGGCGGCGCGGCGAACACCACGATCTTCTGGCCAATGGGAAGATCGTCCCACCAAGGCCTACTCATGGCATCAAATGTGCCAGAAGCGGTGCCAGGTCGTACATGCTGAACACTTGGCCTTCGACTGGCACGCGGTGTGCACGCTCGACTCGGGTTCGCTGCCCGCTGACCTTGGCGGCTCGTCATGGTTACGCTGATCGTCATGCGAGTCGGCGAGGCATCTCTGCGGCTGGTGGACGTGACGTCGGCGTTGGACACGGCTCTTACCGCCTTAAGGGCTGCGGGGGCCGACCCGAGATACCGCGTCGGTGGCACAAGTGCCGCTCTGCTGCAAGGTGTTCAGCTTCCGGTCGGAGATGTCGACCTCTTGGTGGCTCGGCGGGAGGACGTGGACACGTTCGGTGCCGCTCTCTCGTCCTTTCCCTGCCTGTATGCGGCCTCCTGGATCCCCGTGAGTTCGCAGTATTTCGCCAGGTACGAGGTGAACGGGGTTCATTTCGAGATCAGCACAGTCGAGCAGGAGACCGACTCCGATGAGATGGAGTGCATCGGCCGTGGCCCGTGGCAGCACTATGTCCTGATCACGTGTGGCTCGCATCGTGTTCCGGTGGTCCGCCTGGAGTTGCGGCTGGCCACAGAGTTGTTGCGTGATCGGTCCGACAGGTATGAGCCTCTCCTTGACCACCTGGCGGCGCAGGGGTTCGACGCTGCTCTTCTGCACAGGGCCATGGCAGCTCGCGGTCTTTCTGCGGAACGCAGGCGCATGGTCGATGAACGCCTCGCTCCCTCCTCTCAAAAAGGCCGAACTCAGTAGTTGCCACTTTCATGACCATCGCCACACCGCAAACGCCCGCCCTCCCTTCCAGATCGGCGGGGACGGAGACACCGGCGAGAGTCCGCGCTGCGGTCGGTTCGGGACAGCACGACAGTGTGACGTCAGGTCACGAACCTTGATGTGGGTCATTCGGCCTCGGTGGACGCGACTTGCCAAAGCAGGCATGCTGATTCCCTCCATACGGAGGATCAGATGGCGATCGGGTTCACCGACATTCTGCTGCTGGCGACATGGGCCGTTCCGGCCGTACTGGCGTTCTTCTTGCTTTACTGGGCGATCCGCCTGGCCATCAGACATGAGCGGCGACGAGTGCCGAGTCCCCAAGAAATCCTGACTCAGGAGCGACGGGAACGCATGGCGGCAGAGCGTGCCGAGCACTATCGCACCAGGCGGCGCTGGCCCGAATAGTAAGGGCCCGAGGGGTTACTTCAGAACCTGACGAAGACTCATGGTGAGGAGTCTCATCCTGACCTGGGCCTTTGCTCGTGGAGCAGGTGACGGGAATCGAACTCGCGCTGCTACGGCACGACGGCCTCCCTCTGTCCGGCCGCATGGGATCCCGTGGACCCCGGAACGGGATACCGCCGCTATCACGGCGACCAGATCCCGCTCGGCCGGCTAACCTCCGGTGTCCCTCCGCCGTCCGGGACCGGTGTGCCGAGTTGATGGCGGCTTGGCCCTAACCTATGGCGCGCTGTTTGTCCCTGAGGTGCACGTATGTCGATAGCGGAACCCTTCCGATCGCAAGATCGTTGCTCCCTCGATGGCAGATGCATCAACTTCGACAGAGGAGAACCGGCGGCCTATGGCATGGCTTCGAAATGCTGAGCAGGACATCGGGCAAACCATTGCGGAGGCTCGGCGGGCGAATGAAGAGGGTCATGAGATCTTCGTGTCTCGGCTCCGAGCGAAGTCCGAAACCATGCGTGCATGGGCTGTGCCGGATGCGGCAGAGCTGATTGAGGGCGTCGAGCGTGAAGGGTGGCAACTCAGTCATATGTCGGAGAACCTGATCGGAGATGCCCTTCCGCTGATGACCTGCATCTTCCGTCGTCGCTGATTGCAGAGTTCAAAGCGGCGGCGTGGCAAACCTGATCGGTGCGTTCGGTCAGGACGGCGCGGCAGGCGGACGGCCTCGCCCGTTCCCGCGCCGTCCGGGACCGGTCCCAAGGCCGCATGCCTGTACGGCGGTAGGCGGCGAGCTGGCGTGCGGTGGCACGTCGTGCCGCCGCTTGTCGGGCCGGTCGTGAATAACCGTGATTGACCCCTCGCCACCCCCTTGATGGCACGCTAATGGGTCACTCCCGAAGGTCATTCACCGCTCAGGACTGGGAATCGCTCCTCCGCAGCAACCAGGGCGTCAACGATCGCCGGAATGTCTGTCTGATCCAAGCCTTCTACCTCGAACCGGACACTCCACGATGAGCTCCACCCAATGCTCCATCGAGGACAGTACGGCGCGCCCCTGAGCCTCTGCGTAGATGCGTTGTAGATCCACCCGGAAGTCACGTAGTTCCTCGATCCGGAGACCAGCGTCGATCTTGGCGTTGAAGCCTCCGACGTGCACGAGGACGGGAGAGGTGAGCCAGTTTCCGTCCCAGAAATCAGTGGCGCCGGGGTGCATGCGACCTACTACTCGGATCGCCACGTGATCGGCCTGCTTGCTCCTTCCAATGACGATCTCTATGGAGTCCATGCGCTCATCCTGCACGAGCAGGCGCGGCCTCGCGCACGCCGCTCGCCTGATGATCCCGTCTGCTGTCGACCCGCCCGAAGGGGAAGTGGCCCTGCTCTGCTCGGCGTGTCCGGGTGGATGGCGGGCGAGACGATCAGGCCTCCTCAGCTACTTACGGCCCAGGCATAGGCACTGCGATCATCCCGGGGCCGGAGCGCATAACTGAAATTTGGCTCTCATGTACTGTCTGGAACAGCCCCAGCGGGTGATTAGACATGTCCAAGCGGCCGTCGCTCACGAGCCGGGTTCTTTGGCTTCGCGGTCGTTCCGAGGCCTTGTCCTGACCGAGGGATTCTGTTTTTGATCGTTGCGCTCAGCAAGTGTTGCGGCTAACGAGGCAATCATGAAGCCAATACCGATCAGAGCGAACGTCATGCCTTTGCCGTCAGCGCGGCTGTACTGGCCAGTCACGTAACAACCGCTCATGACGAAAGCCAGTGATCCCAGGACGATGAAAAGAAACATCGGGCGCATGAGGCCTGATCGTACGGGTCGCCTGGATCATGCGACAGGTTGCATTTCAATCGGAGTGAACATTCGCCAGTATCCCGGTTGAGGCCGGCAGCCTTGCGGGCCTCAACGATGAGTTTCACGAGGTCGGTCGCCGGCTTGGGGCTTGCGGCGACGGTCGCGTGGGCGGTCATGCTGTGCGGGCTGCCGTCGAGCTGTTCCCCGGCGCGTCGGTGGCGTGGAGTCGGCACGTTCGTACAAGTCCTGGCCAGATTCTCCGGACATCATGTGGGGCACATGCCACATTTCCGAGGAGAGGGTCGCGATGCTCAATCTGTCGATCATTCTGGAAGACAGCGCCCGCAGTGTCCCGGACCGCACCGCGCTGGTCTTCGGCGACCTGCGCCTGCCGTACTCCATGGTGGACTCCGTCGCGAACCAGGTGGCCAACCTGCTGGTGGCGCGTGGGATCGGCAAGGGAGACAAGGTCGCGCTGCTCTGTCCGAACGTGCCCTACTTTCCCTTTGTCTACTTCGGCATCCTCAAGGCCGGGGCGACCGTCGTTCCGCTCAACGTGCTGCTACAGCCGCGCGAGATCGCCTACCACCTGGCCGACAGTGACGCCAAGGCGCTGTTCTGCTTCGAGGGCGCGCCCGAGCTGCCCATGGGCGCGCGCGGGCGGGAGGGCTTCGACGCCGTCGAGGGCTGCGAGCACTTCGTCGTCCTGCCCGCCACGCCGCTGGCCACCGAATCGCAGTACGGCGAGTCGCTCTGGGCGGCGTTGGACGGCATGTCCGGAGAGTTCGAGACGGTGCAGACCGCGCCTGACGACACCGCGGTCGTCCTCTACACCTCGGGTACCACCGGTCAGCCCAAGGGCGCCGAGCTGACCCACCTGAACATCCTGATCAACACCATGGTCAGCGACGAGATGTTCCCCGCCGACCCGGACGGCGACGTCTCGCTCATCGTGCTTCCGCTCTTCCACTCCTTCGGTCAGATCCCAGGCATGTGCGTGAGCCTGCGCCGCCGAGCCACCCTTGTGCTTCAGCCGCGTTTCGAGCCCGGCGAGGCGCTGGAGCTCATGCGCAGGGAGGGGGTGACCATGTTCGCGGGGGTGCCGACGATGTTCTGGGCGTTGCTGTCGAAGATCCACGCCGATGGGGCCGAGCCACCCTCAACGCTGCGGCTGGCGGTGGCGGGCGGAGCCTCCTGCCCCGTCGAGGTGCTCAAGGACTTCGAGGCCACCTTCGGCATCCCGATCCTGGAGGGTTACGGGCTGTCGGAGACCTCCCCGGTGGCCAGTTTCAACCAGCTCGGGCGGCCCACCAAGCCCGGCACCGTCGGCTACCCCGTCTGGGGCGTGCAGATGCGGCTGGTGGACGACCACTGGAACACCGTCGAGGGCGAAGGCCCCGGCGAGGTCGCCATCCGCGGGCACAACGTCATGAAAAGCTACTACGGACGGCCCGAGGCCACCGAGGAGGTCATGCGCGACGGCTGGTTCCGCACCGGAGACATCGCCACCCGCGACGAGGACGGCTACTACGCCATCATCGACCGCACGAAGGACATGATCATCCGGGGCGGCTTCAACGTCTACCCTCGCGAGCTGGAGGAGGTGCTGATGACGCACCCGGCGGTCTCGCTGGTGGCGGTGGTCGGCGTGCCCCACGGCTCGCACGGCGAGGAGGTCAAGGCCTACGTCATCCCGTCGCCCGGCGCGACGGCGAGCGAGGAGGAGCTCATCGCCTGGTGCAAGGAGAACATGGCCGCGTACAAGTATCCACGCGTCATCGAATTCCGTGACTCGCTGCCGATGACGGCGACCGGCAAGATCCTCAAGCGCGAGCTGCGGTAGCCGTACTCAGCCATCAGGTTGGTGACACACCCTCGCGTTGGTGAACGTGGCCGCTTCGACCGGGGTAGGCCGACAGCTCTCAGCGCTCGCGCCGGTCGAGGGCTTGGGCGTCTTGCGGTTCAAGGCAACCAGTCGATCGCGGCGGCAAGCTCGGAGGGCGTATTCCCGAAGGTGTCCCGGAAGACCCGGGTGAAGTGCGGGCTGTCGGTGAACCCGGCGCTGTGAGCGGCCACCGTCAACGTGTCTCCCGCGGCTACGAGGCCGATGGCGCGCTGCAGGCGTAGCCACCGCACGTACGGCCGCAGCGGGATCCCTACGTGCGCGCTGAACAGGTGCGCCAGCCGGCTCGGCGACAGGTGGACCGCGTCCGCCACCGTACGGAGTCGCACCGGCCCTTGTCTCAGGAGTGTGGGGAGCACGGTGATCGCCGCCTCCACCGCCGGGTGGATCGGAACGTTGTCGGCGGCGTTGTGGCCGGTCCACACCTCGACAACTCGCAGCGAGGTCGTCGCTTCGGCTGAGCGCGCATGACCGATCGGCGGCTCGGTGAACATGAGCGGCCGTAATCCCTTGTGGCGCCTCGGTCTCGGGCTCGGTCTCGTGTGAGCCGGTTCGGTGACCGCATGGGCTGGAGAGCCGTAGACGGGCAGATCCCTGTTCTCCGTGACGGATGGCGACCAAGTCGAAGCCTTGGGCCCCGTACCGAAGCGTGCGAGCAGGGACCGGCCTGGCGAACTGCGGGGATCCAGGTGGGCGAGCAGGGCCTCACGAGCTCCGGTGAGTATCGCGTGGCGGGTGTCGGGGGGAATGATGGCGATCTGCGTGGTCAGCCGCTCGCCATGGGCGTCGGCCATGGTGAAGGGCTCGGCGGAGACAATCAGCTGAACCGCATGGTGGGCGTGCAGGCCATTCCTGCCGACCGTCCCGCCGTACAGCATGAGGCCGGGTCGAAGTAGACACCAGCCGCGCCAAGGATGCGACATCACGCCCTCCTTGATCGGCACACCTCGAACGGCGCCGGCCGTACCTCTGCATTCACCAGCCTGGCGCACCGCCGGCGCATGCGCGCTGGTCTCCTAGGGGCCCTCAATGGCGCGCACACCGCCAGACCCTCGCCTGTTACGGTCGGCCATCCTTCGGGGTGTCCGGCGCCCGGCAGCGTGGCTGCCGGGCTGGTGCCGATGGCGCGAACGCTGAAGCCCGGAGGCGCGCGGCAACTTCCTGATCGCCGGCTGCGCCGCGTGACAGTAGGCGCGCAACGGCTGAACCATCGCTCCTCCTCCAGCCAGGGGCACGCAGTGCCCTCTGACGCCGCTGAAAGCGTATCTGGTCATGGGTAACCGGGGTCTTCCGCTGTCTGTCGTCGATATTGAGCGACCGTGGTTGACCCCTCGTCGTCCCTCTTAATGGCCCGCTAATGGCCGAGCGGATCAGCCCGCGACCTGGTGTCTCTTGCGCAACGCGCGCACCCTGCCCGACCGAGACATCGAGATCACACGGTGCTCGGTGAGCCGGGGCTGAGGAACGAAGTCCCGGATCGTCGATCGCCCCCGGACCAGGCGGAGAGATCAGCCATCGCCAGGCGATCGCCAGGGCGGCATGTGGGCGGTGGTACGGCCCCGGTGCGGCGGGGTGGCTGTGTACGGCGGGCGCTGGGTGCGGCGCGCGGCCCTGAGTCCCGCCGCCGTTCGAGACCGGTCCCCAGGCCGCGCATGCCCGGACGGCGGGCGGGCGGAGGGCAGGTGCGGCCGGCGACTGAGACCGAGGTCGAGCAGCGGCGCCTGGCCGACTACGACACCGCGCTGGGCCTGGATGCCGAAGGAGGTGCGGCGTGATGAGAACCTGGCGCCTACCAGCCCATGTCCCTGGCGACCTCTTGTTGGGCGGCGGCGATCTCCTCGGCGGTCGATCGAGGTTGCGGCAGAGGTGGTTGGCGACGACGCCTTGGTCCTCCCGCGCGAAGCCGTGTCGATGCTGGCCTTCATCCTTGCTCAGGTCGCCGAGGGGCGAGGCGTGCAGGTGATGCCGTCGCACGCGGAGCTGACGACCCAGCAGGCAGCAGCCATGCTAAATGTCTCGCGCCCGTATCTCATCAGCCTATTGGAGGCAGGCGCCATCCCGTTCCGGCTGGTCGGCAGGCATCGACGAATCCGGCATGACGATCTTATGGAGTACAAGCGTCAGGACTCGGTTAAGCGCAGAGGCGCGGCCGACGAACTGAGCGAACTAGGGCCTGTTCTGAGTTCGGATCTTCAGGCGGGTTCAAGGCTTCGGATCCATAGGATGGCGCCTCGTAGGTGGAGCCCGGCGAGATAGCTTTCCGGGGTCTTGTCGAAGCGGAAGGCCAGCCCTCGCCACTCCTTCATCAGGTTGATGCAGCGCTCGGCGGTGTTGCGTTCCTTGTACAGCGCCGCATCGTGGCGGAGGGGGCGGCCTCCGCGTGAGCCTCGCTTCTTGCGGTTGGCCGCCTGGTCCTTCTTCTCCGGGATGACCGCCCGGATTCCGCGCCGACGCAGGTAGAGGCGGTTGGCGCGGGAGGAGTAGGCCTTGTCCGCGGCTACCGCGCCGGGCCGGGTACGGGGCCGGCCGAGCCGGAG
>NZ_JBSFVA010000031.1:0-121331 GCF_053592075.1 Nonomuraea sp. NPDC002799 | reverse complement strand
GGCGCTCTTCCTCACCACCGAGGCCGTCATCGCGGAGAAGCCCGAGAAGAACCCTGCTGCTCCGGCCATGCCGGGCGGCGGCGACATGGACTTCTGACCCATTGCCCATGGGTGTGTCGCGGACCTGGGCCGGCGGAGGGCGGAGGTGCCGGTCTTCCGGATCAGCTCGTCAAGGTGTCCCGGGCAGCCGCGCCATGAACGGTCGACATCGCCGATCCAGGTCACCAACCCGCCCCCCTCGCCGGTTCCGCCTCCTCGTGCGTCCCGTCGCCTTGCCGGTTTCGCCCGCTCGTGTGTCCCGTCGCTTTGCCGGTCCCGCGCCCTCGCGTGTTCCGTTGCCTTGCCGGTTCCGTCGTCTCGGCGGTTCCGCCCTTGCCCGTCCCGCGCCCTTGCCCGTCCCGCGCCCTTGCCCGTCCCGCGCCCTTGCCAGGTACGTGCCCTTGCCGGGCCCGCCCCTCGCCGGTCGCGCCCCCTCACCTGTCCCACCCGTACACGGAGGCCCTTGATGCGTGCTTACGGTGTCACCTACGACACCGGCTTCCCGTCTGCTGGAACCACCACTCATGAGCCCTTCGACCCGGAGGTCGTGCGCCGCGAGATGCAGATCATCCGCGACGAGCTGCACTGCGACGCGGTCCGCATCACCGGAGGAGACCCAGACCGCCTTGAGACCGCCGCACACCACGCCGCCCGTGCGGGACTGGAGGTCTGGTACTCGCCGTTCACCAACGGCCTCACCCAGGACGAGCTGATGACGTTCATCGCCGACAGCGCCGAACGGGCCGAACGCCTGCGCCGGGAAGAGGCTCGCGTCGTTTTACTCACCGGCTCCGAGATCAGCTTGTTCACCAGTGGCTTTCTGCCCGGTGACAACCTGCGGGAGCGGCTCGGCTCGATGAACGAGCCCGCGCGCTTCCGCGCCGCCCTGCCCGGACTGCAAGCCCGCGTCAACGCCTTCCTCGCCCGAGCCGTCGCCGCGGTGCGCGAACGGTTCGGCGGCCCGATCAGCTACGCATCCCTGCCCTTCGAAGGCGTGGACTGGGCTCCGTTCGACATGATCGCCAACGACGCCGGATACCGGGACGCGACCAACGCGCCCGGTTTCCGTGCGGGTCTTCGCGCGCAGACCGCGCGAAGCAAGCCGTTCGCCGTCACCGAGTTCGGCTGCGTCACCTACCGCGGAGCCGCCGCTCTGGGCGGACGCGGAGACTCCATCATCGAGTGGGACGAACACGCCCGCTCCGCCCGCCTGACCGCACCCGTCCTGCGGGACGAAGAAGAGCAGGCCGGCTACCTGCGCGAGCTGCTCGACATCTACCACGAGGAGGGCACGGACACGGCGTTCGTCAACACCTTCGCCCGCCGCGACCTGCCGACGTCCTCCGAGCCCGAACGGGACTTCGACACCGCCGGCTTCGGCATCGTCAAGATCCTGGAGCACGGCCGCACCGGGACCGCGTATCCGGGGCTGCCGTGGGAACCCAAGGCCGCCTTCCATGCCCTGGCCGCGTACGGACGCGCCAGGACGGCCGAAACCGACAAGAGGACGATGACGTGACGCTGCCAACCGCGAAACTCGGAAAGACCGGACTGCGGGCGAGCCGCCTCGGCTACGGAGCGATGGAGCTGCGCGGGCCACAGGCGTGGGGCAAACCGCTGAGCGACGATGAGGCCCGCACCATACTGAACACGGTCCTCGACTCGGGAGTGAACCTCATCGACACCTCGCCGGACTACGGCGACGCCGAAGAGCACATCGGCCGCTGGATTTCGCACAGGCGCGACGAGTTCATCCTCTCCAGCAAGTGCGGCTGCCCGCTCGCCGGGGACGGTGATCCACGGACGTTTCCGCCGCACGTCTACACGAGGGCGAACGTCCGCGCGTGCGTCGAGCAGAGCCTGCGCCGGATGCGCACCGACCACCTTGACATCTTGATGGTGCACATGAGCCCGAGCGTCGCCGTGATGCGGGCCGAGGACACCATCGCCGAGATGCGGGCCCTTCAGGACGAGGGCACGATCCGCTTCACCGGCATGTCAGGGGATCTGCCCCATCTTCCGGAGCACGTCGCGATGGGGGTGTTCGACGTTTTCCTGCTCCCCTACTCGGCGCTCGATCGCTCCCACGAGGAGCTCATCAGCGCCGCCGCGGCAGCCGGGGCGGGGACGATCGCTCGGGGCTCAGTCGCGCGTTCGCTCATGGCGCCGCCCGAGGCCATGCCGGAGCCGATCCGCCGTCCGCTCGCCGACCGCCACGCGCGGCTCGCCGCCGCCGGCCTGGAAGACCTGGCTGACGGCGCCTCGACGATGGAACTCCTGCTCCGCTTCATCCTCAGTCACCAGGATCTGCACTCGGTGATAGTCGGCTCGACCCAGGCCGCGCACGTGCGGGCCAATGTCGCGGCCGCCCAGAAGGGCCCGCTCCCGACTGAGGTGTACGACGCTCTACGGCAGCGCCTCAGCACGACGTAGGAGGGCTCAGGCCGAGTGCGACATCTACTGAAAGAGGATCCGCTTGCCCATCGGTTTCTGGGAGAAGATCCGCTTGCCCATCGGTTCGAGTATGTCGAGCGGGCTCCGGAGCTCCTGGGGTGGACGACCGCTCGCGGGCGATCAGTGAGCCGCCGGCTGGTTCCTACGTCGGTGGCACCTGCCACACCCCTTGGGGCGGCACACAGCCCAGCTCGGCCAGCTCCCTCGTCCCCTCGTCCACCCGGCCGGGCAGGAGAAGCAGCGTGCAGGCGCGCTCGAAGCGGGCATCGATGCGCTCCCAGATCGCCACGGCCGTGCGCACGTCATCCTCCTCGCCGTACAGTCGCCCTCTGGCCCGGGCCAAGCAGGCGGTGGCCCAGTCGTTCTCGCCGGAACTCGTGGCGGCCAGCAGACCGGCCGCTCCCGGCAGGCCGGCGGCCACCGCCAGTTCGGCCGCGACCGCCTCCCGGTACGGCGCCGTCGCCGAGGTCGAACGGCCGATCAGGGCGGTCTCGACCAGCTTGGCCGCGCCCTCGAACCGGCCGTGGTGCAGCGCCAGCCTGGCGTCGGCGAAGGCCGTGAAGTAGCCGTACCGTTGCCGGTCAGGCGGGTTGAGCGCACGCGACCGCCACAGCCGCGAGGCGTCGTCGTCGCCACGCAGGCCGTGGGCGAGCGAAAGTGCGCCGACCGGAGCGCTGAGCTGTGCGCCGAACGGCCGGCCCACTCGTTGCCAGCCGTCCCATACCGCCGTGTCCAGGGCCAGCGCCTCGTCGAACCGGCCGGTGAGCACCAGTGGCGTGATCAGTTGGGCGGTCGCGATGTAGGAGCCTCCCACCAGGTCGTCGTCCATCGCCCGGCGCGCGACGTCCAGAGCCGTGGGCAGGTCGCCCACGCTGAGAAAGCCGTAAAGCGCCATCCTGAGGATGTCCACGATTTCGGGGCAGGCGGCGGGGGCGTGCCGTGGCAGGCTCGTCAGCAGTGACAGGCGCTCGCCGACGACGCGGCAGGCGTGGCGTCGCCTTCCTCTCCCCAGGGCGGCGAAGGTCGCGATGTCCAGCGCCGCACTGACGAGCACCGGCTCCCCGGTCGCCCGCGCCGCCTCCACCGCGACCACGACCGGCACCGGATCCGCCCAGTCGCCGTCCGCGACCGGTGGTGGGTCCGGCCGGTCGCCGTCCGCGACCGGTGGTGGATCTACCCCGTCGCCGTCGCTGTCGCCGCCCGCGACTGTCGCGGGAGCTGTCCAGTCGCCGTCCGCCACCGCAGGCACCGGGGCGTAGGTGGCGGACGCGTTTTCGTTCGCCACCCAGGCTGCCGCGGCCGCCAGGTGCGCGGCCACCACCGGGTTCGCCGGGTCGCCGGCGGCTCGTGCCTCTGCCAGGAGCCTCAGCTTCCGCGCGGGCGGCACCTCGTCCTCGAACCCGGCGTGATGGCGGTAGGCGACACTGACGGCGGAGGCCAGGACGATGGCCGTCAGGTCGCCGTCGCCCGCCTCACGCGCCCGGCCGGCGGCTTCGAGCAGCATCTCGAACGGCTGCCGTCCGGCGTCACCGATCGCGAAGGTGCAGTCGGACGCCGCGCGCAGGTCGGCGACGGCCTCCAGCGGAGTCGGCGCCCGCCGCGCCGCCGTCGCGTAGTGGCCGAGCGCCTCCACGAGGAACCGTCGCGCGTACGTCAGATGTCCGAGTGCCCGGGCCAGCCGGTGCGGCGCGCCCCCGGGCCCGGCCGGTGCCCGGACCAGTGCGACACGCAGGTTGTCGGCGACGGCGTCGAAGTCGTCCAGCCACCAGCCGGCGGGCCGGCCGTCCAGGGCCGTCCGCAGGTTCGCCTCCAAGGCGCTCGCCACACCGGCGGCCCAGTCGAGGTGCGACTTTCTGACTGCTTCCGCCTCGCCCGCCGTGTCGAGCCGCTCGGCCGCGTACGCCCGCACGGTCTCCAGCAGCCGCCACCTGACCGCGCCGGAGCGGCGGTGCACGGCGAGCAGGCTCTTGTCCGCCAGGCGGCCGAGCACGTCGGCCGCCGTGCTCCGGACCAGGCCAGGAGTGACCGCGACGACGGCTTCCAGGTCGAACGGGCCCGCGAAGACGGCCAGCCGCCGGAACAGCGCTCGTTCCTCCTCGTCCAGGAGTTCGTGGCTCCATCCGATGACCGCGCGCAGCGAGCGGTGCCGCTCGTCGGCGCCCCGGCCGCCTGCCAGCAGGCGCAGGTGATCGTCCAGGGCGGCGAGGAGGCCGTCGGCGCCCAGGGCGGCCACCCTGGCCGCGGCCAGTTCGATGGCCAGCGGCATCCCGTCGAGCCGCGCGCAGAGCAGCATGAGGGTGGCGGGGTCGGCGGTGAAGCCCGGATCGGCGGCATGGGCGCGGTCGAGGAAGAGCAGCTCGGCGTGGGAGGTGAGCGGCACGGGGGCAGCCGCGGCCGAGGTCAGGGAGAAGGGGAGCAGAGCGAGGGCGCGCTCGCCGGGCACCCCGAGGCGTTCCCTGCTGGTAGCCAGGATCCGGGTGCCCGGACAGCGGCTGAGCGTCCGCTCGGCGAACTGGGCGACGGCGTCGATCACGTGCTCGCAGTTGTCGAGGATCAGCAGGGCGGTGCCGTCGCCGAGGCGTTCGGCGATGGCCTCCTGCAGGGGCTGGTCCGGGCGTTCGGTGACGCCCAGTGCGGCGGCCACCGCCTGGGCGACGTACGCCTCGCCCACGGGCACCAGGTCGACGAACGCCCCTCCCGAGGAGAAGGAGCCTTGGGCGTCACCGGCCACCTCGATCGCCAGCCGCGTCTTGCCGACGCCGCCGGGTCCCACCAGCGTCACCAGCCGGGCGGCCCGCAGCGCCTCCATCAGCCGCGCACGCTCGGCGTCGCGGCCGATGAACGTGGTCAGCGGCGCGGGCAGGCAGGCGATGCCGCCAGGCTCGGCCGAGTCCCGCCCGGCCAGTCTGCCGAGCTCCCGGCGGTCGGCGACGCCGCATTTGCGCAGCAGCGACGACACGTGGTTCTCGACCGTACGGACCGACAGGTTCAGGCGAGCGGCGATCTCCGCGTTGGACAGGTGCGCGCCGACCAAGGCCAGCACCTCTGCCTCACGCTTGGACACGACCCCTGAAGACGCGACAGACACGGCCCCATCATGCCCCGGCTCATAGGCGTAGGTGATCCATTAGGTCGTGAATTAGGTGGTGAACTAGGTGTTCGCCTCGGATGTCGGCACGGTTCCGCCTCGCCAGGATGAGCACATCAGCGACAACACCGAAAAAATGGAGCATCGTCATGGGACGAGTCGTTCTCTCCGTCTTCACCACCGTCGACGGCGTCATCGAGAACCCGCACGAGTGGACCTTCCCGTTCGTCAGCCCGGACGCCATGAGGACCGGGCTCGACCAGATCCGCGCCGCCGACGTGCTCCTGCTCGGCCGGGTCACCTACGACGGCTTCGCCGCGGCCTGGCCGGGCATGACCGACGAGGCCGGCTACGCCGACAGGATGAACTCCATGCCCAAATTCGTCGTCACGACGACCCTGGACAAGGGCGAGTGGAACAACACCACCGTCATCCGCGAGAACCCGGCCGAGCGGATCGCGCGGCTCAAGACGGAGATCGACGGCGATATTCTGATCTTCGGCAGCGCCACCCTCGTCCGGTGGCTGCTGCGCGAGCAGCTCATCGACGAACTGCGCCTGGTCACCTACCCGGTCGTGGCCGGCAAGGGCGCGCGGTTGTTCGACGAGTCGGTGGACAGCACGGTCCTCCGCCTGACCGGATCGCAGGCATTCTCCTCGGGGGTCGTGGCCCTGACGTACGAGCCGACCGGTGAAGGACTGATCGACCCCGTGGCGGCGCGCCGCGCCGCGACAGAGAACGCCGCAGGATGAATCGGGAGAACAGCATGAACGACGAAGTCACCGAGTACATCGACAACACCGCGCCGTGGCAGCGAGCCGTCTGCGAGAAGCTGCGCGCGATGATCCACGAGGCCGTTCCCGATGTCGAAGAACGGTTTCAGTACGGCAAGCCGCACTTCCTCAAGAACGGGCAGCACGCGGCCGTCATAGCGGTCGTCCGGAACAAGATCTCCTTCATGGTGTTCAACGCGACCGACATTCCCGTGATCAAGGGCTTCATCCGGGCGATGGGTCAGGGGGACCGCAAGTCCGTCGATATCCAAGAAGAGCAAGAGGTCGACTACGGCGCGCTTGCCGACATCCTGAAGAAGACGACGGTCACTTTATAGCCGCGGCCCGGCGATGAGAAGAGGAAGGCCCCGCCGAGGCGAGGTCTTCCTCCGATGGAGCGCGGCACCTAAGTGGCGCCGCGCTCCTCATGTCATCTATGGACGGGTGGCCCGGACAAAGGGCGTACCGCCTAGTCCTGAGCTGCGGCGATGGAAGTTACGTCCACTAATCCCCAGCCTTGGTTGGGCTTGCCGTCGCAGGCGAATTGGGCGGCCTGCGCGCCGTCTGCGGTGCTCGCGTTCGAAATGCCCAGGCACAGACCGCTCTTGCGGTTCTTCAGCGCGAAGTAACCTTCCGGGTAGGATCCGGTGTTGTAAAGCATCTGCCAGTCCTGATTGAGGTCGGCGGCTGGATTCGCCTGGATGGCCACGGCGCCGGCCGCGGTGCTGGCGCGGTCGATGCCGAGGTTCTTTCGCGAGCCGGCGTTCTCGAAGCTGTAATAGCCTCCGTCCGCGATCGGGGTCCATTGTTGCGCGGCGGCCGTCGTTCCGGCCATCTGGACGATCACGGCGCCGTTGGCTGTGCTACCGCCCGACGGCTGCAGGAATCTCCTGGACTTGTAGTTCCCTAACCAGTACGGAGCGGCGGCCGCGGCCTGCACGGCCGACAGTGACGCGGGTGTCCACTCGTCGCCCTTGGGCGGTTGTGCGTGAGCGAACGCTGGACTGGCCGCCGCCACCAGCGCCCCGGCCATGACCGTCACGACGGCATTCCTGGTCCACGTTGTGCGCATCGTGCTTTCCCCTCGGGTTGAGTTCCTGTTCGGTGCCTCTTCGAGCCTCTGCCTGACGGATGGACCGGCGCCAGGACAGCAACAGGGCATTCAGCGGACATTCCTCTACAGAGGTTGTGGCATATGGTCATCGCCGACCTTTACTGGAATATCCGTTATGTTGGGCGGCCTGCTTATGCGGCCGGAGAAAGTACCACAAGGAATGAACGAGTCACTCTTTTTCGTCGTCCGACCATTATTCCCGGTCCGCTTGCACGTCGCCGAAGAGCCACCTCATATCGCCGCCACCGCAGGTCGGCAAGAGGTATGGGGACAGATCGCACGAATGGCACCAAGAAATGACCTAGACTTGACAGTGTCCATCCCGGCGTCATACGTTCGCTTTCATATTGCCGCAATGAAAGGCCCTGGGAAATGGACGGCTTCACGGCTGTCGCGGAGTCCGAGGAAAGCGGGGAATCGACGAATGTGGCTCGGTTGCGGTTGCTCGGCGCCTTCGAGGTCGCCGGAGGCGGACCGGCAACCGCGGAACGATGGGGAGAGCTTCCCCATAGCGCCCGTCGGCTCGTCGCGTTCCTCGGTTTGCACGGGCTCTCGACCCGCGATCTGGTGGCGGGCAGCCTCTGGCCCGAGACCCGCGAAGCGCAGGCGCAGGCCGATCTGCGTACCGCGCTGTGGCGCACCGGCACCATCTGTCCCGGGCTGGTCGTCGGCGGCCGGTCGTCGTTGCGGCTGGATCCTCGAGTCAGGGTGGACGTGGCCGAGCTGCAGGCGCTCACCCGGCGGCTGCATGCCGGGCATCCGGTGCAGTGCGGCGATGTGCCCGCGTACGGCGTGCTGCTGCCGGGCTGGTACGACGAGTGGATCGTGGTGGCCCGCGAACGCCTCAGGCAGCTCCAGTTGCACGCGCTGGAGGAGCTGGCCGAGCAGTTCCTGACACGGGGCGCGTACGGCGCGGCGCTGGACCTGGCGCTGACCGCGGTCGAGTACGAGCCGCTGCGTCAGAGTTGCCAGCACCTCGTGGCCAGGATCCACATCGCCGAGGGCAACTACGTGGAGGCGGTGCGATCGGTGCGCGCCTTCAAAGAACTGCTCTGGGACGAGCTGGGCGTGCTGCCCTCGCCCGAGCTCCTGCGCCTGGTCGCCCGCTGAAGACGGATGAACGGGGGCACGTCAGACGCGGGTGGCGATCAGCTCGGCGGGCGTCAGTGTGGACACCTCCCGGACGAAGCTCGCGTACAGGGCGAGGTCGGGGTGAAACGGTGGCAGGCCGGCGAAGTCCATCACGATCTGCGCCTGCTGCTCGCGGTTGAACCCCATGAGCCCGCGACCCTCCGCCTGCGCCCGGGCCAGCCCGGCGGCGCCGCCGTAGTCGTACCCGGCGCCCCAGATCTGGGCGTGCAGCGCCTGCGGCATGTAGATGGCGCCGGCCCGGTCGTACTGCCACACGTGCGTCAGCTCGTGCACGAGGACCTCGGGCGAGAGCCGGCCCCAGGAGTTCACGGTGTGGAAGCCGGTGTAAGGACGTCTGGAGAACGCCGGGCCGAGCACCGCCGACTGGTCCACCCGGATCGCCCCCAGATCGATGGAGCCGCCGAAGACCCGGCGGGCCGTGCTGATCTCCTGCGCGTTCAGGCTCCTGGTGTTGAACTTGACGAAGTCGGCGAGCGTCTCGTACACCTCGCCCACGCCGGCGATCTCCAGCAGGTCGACCAGCCGGTAGCCGAGCCAGCGCAGCAGGCCCAGCCAGGTCGTCACCTGGCCGAGCGAGGCCCACCAGGTCAGTGACCACGGCTTGAGGCCCTGAACGCCCTCCCACAGACCGAGCAGCAGCCGCCAGACCCGGGCCGGCAGCTTGGTGATCCAGCGCAGGATGCGCCCGAACGTGGCGAACACCTTCCCGCCGAGTTGCCCGCCGGCCCACAACAGTCCCCGCCACACGGCGCTCGCGGCGGTCGCGACGCCCCGGCCGATCGTCCCCGCCACGTCCGACACCGCCCGTCCCCACTTCTCGAACGTCGACAGCCCGCGTACGGCGACCTCGAACGTGCCCTCGCCCACCGTCAGGGACAACGTCGCGCCCTCCACCGGCACGTCAACCCGTCCGGTGACCGTGGAGGCGGCGGTCAACCGCCCGGTCACTTTGGGAGGCACGTCCGGCCCGGCCGTCAGGAGCTCTCTGGCGACCGCCACGAAACGTTGTCCCTCCGGGGTGCCGAGACACTCCCGGAGCCCGCCGCGACCGGCCGCGCATCGGGCCAGCAGGTCCTCCACCGCCTCCGCCAGCCGACGCCGCTGGAGCGCGCCGGTCAGCTCGTGGCCGAGCAGGTGGCGGCCCGAGAAGGCGTGCTCCCCGCTCGCCGGATCCCGCTGCCGGACGGCCCGGCCTTCACCGGCCGCCGCCTCGCCGGGCTGGGCGCGAAGACCCTGGTCGCCGAGAGTGCCGGTCACCGGGCCCGTGGACGACGGCCACAGGGACGTGACACGCATGGGCGTCTCCTGTCCTGTTCATGAAGGCGGAAGCTTGATCTTGAACTTGGGGTAGGGCCAGTCTTTGAACATGTAGGCGGTCTGCGGCACGCCGCCGACGATCGGTGTGACCCAGGCCTCGCCCCCCAGCCTTCCCTCGCTCAGGGCCTTGGCAAGAATCTTCGCCCACCTCTTCCCGACCTCCCCGCCTTCGCGGTGGAGCCGTTCGATGTTCCCGACCACCCAGGCGAACTCCATCTGACTCTTGGCCACCCTGGGTCCACGGCCTTTGCGAACCGTCATGCCCTTGTACTCCATGACGTAGAGGAAACCGGTCTCCGGGTTGCCGCCCTTGGCCACCATGACGTCGTCGATCCCCTGGTTGAAGGGACCGCGGTCGATGGGGTTCACGAAGCCCACGGGATCCTTCTCGCCGCTCGCGGCCGCCTTCCCGCCGGTCTCGCCTTGTTCCCAGACTTTCGTGTTGTGGATATGCAACTCTGCCGGAGTGAGCTTCGTGGGGTACTTTTTGCTCCAAATGCCAAGATTGAAGGACTTGACCCAACTGTCGAGCTGATCGGCGGTGTGCACGAGCTTGATCTGGGCGATGGCCGTGTCCAGGTCATCGCGCCAGGCGTGCAGGAACTTCGTCAGCGCGGCGCCGTCGTGCTCGCCGGTCCTGGCGATGCGGCCAAGCACCTTCTTCAGGGAGAGGACCTGTGCGGGGGTGGCTTCGGGCGGGGCGTGGAGCTGGATCTCCTTCGGAGCGGCCTGCGTGGGGGGTCGTTTGCTCCAGTGGGCCTGGTCGACGGCCCTGGTCAAGAGGTCGAGGTCCGCGGCGGTGCGCACGCGCTCGATCTGGTTGATGGCCGTGTCCAGGTCGGCGCGGCGGTCGTAGAGGAACTTCTTCAGCGCCTCCTCGTGGTGCTCGCCGGTCCTGGCGAGGCGGCGGAGCACCTTTTCCAGGCGGGTGACCTGCGCGGGCTTGACATCGGGCGGGAAACAGGAGGAGGCGCATCTCTTCAGGGCGGCGGCGGCCAGGGAGTGGTCGGCCAGCGCTTGGCGCAGCTCGTCGTTCGAGCGCAACCGGGCCTCGGACTCCGCGTCCATCTTGCCGAGGGCGGACATCTCCCGCTCGACCAGCTCCGCCCGAGCCGCGCCCCCCTCCGCCGCCGGACGGGACGGCCTGTCGGCGCGAACTTCGGGCGGCGTCTCGGCACGTTTCCCTGGCGGCGTCTCGGCGCGCGCTTCGGGTGGCGTTTCGGCATGTGGTTCGGGCGGAGTCTCGATACGGGCTTCGGGCGGCGTTTCGGCGCGCGCTTCGGGTGGCGTCTCGACATGTGCCTCGGGCAGGGTCTCGGCGCGCGCTTCGGGCGGGGTCTCGACATGTGCTTCGGGTGGCGTTTTGGCACGCGATCCGGACGGCGTCTCGGCGCGTGGCCCGGACGGCGTCTCGGTGTGGAGGCCGGGTACGGGCTCCGGCGCGCGGCGACGGGCGGCAGCCTCCGCGCGGACCTGCTGGGCATGTTCCATGGCCGCGCCACCGGCGATGATCCCCGCGCTGAGCAGGTGCTGACCGATCAGCATGAGCAGGGCCGAGGCCCGCTCGCCCGGTTCGAGCGCGTTCAGCTCGTCCAACTGCTTGAGGAACTGCGCGCCCATCAGCACGCCGTTGGCCGCGTCGATACCGAACCCGACGATCATCAGCCCCCTCCCCAGCCGGACCATCTGCAGGGACGTGGCACCGAGCCTGTTCAACCCCACGACCGCGCCGGCGATGTTGGCGATCTCCAGCGCGTTCTCCACATCAAGCTCGAACGTGCCCGCCTCCACCCGTTTCGCCACCCGGTACGCCGACGGGATCGCCCCCACGAGACCGATCGGGACCAGCAGTGACAACGACGCGCCCCCGGTGAACGGCGCGGCCGCGATGGCGGCGATGGACGCGACGGTGGCCACGTTGTCCACTGCCTCCGACAGGAGGCCGCCCAGGCTCGCCTCGATGCGGATCGTCCGCACCTCACCGCCCAGTTCCAGCGCCACCTGGCCGCGCCCGTACCCGTGGATGCTTTCGAGCAGTTCGCGCACGGCGGCCACGATGGCCTCCTCGCGGGTCCGCCCGGTGCCGGTGCCGTCGCCGCTCTTGGCAGTGGTGACGTCGGAGATGTACACCTGTGCTCGGCCGCCGACCGGCGGCCGGTCGGCGACCTCGATGCTGAGCGGCAGGTTCTGGCCGAGGTCGCTGACGAAGCGCGCGTTCAGCGACTCGGCGCCGGCCAGCGCGCGTCCGCCGCGCAGCTTGATGATCTTGTCGAGTTTCTCCTGGTCCTCGGTGGCCGCCTTCAGGCTGCGCTCGGTGGCGCCGGCCTTGATGGCGGCGGTGAGGCTCGCGGCCAGCTCGGCGCGACGGCGCTCAAGGCGCTCACCGAGCGGAGCCGCGTCCAGGCGCAGCCCGCTCAGCTCCTCCTGGATTCGCGCGCGCTCGGCGCTGTCGAGGTCACCGCGGTCGAGCATGGCCTGCAGGTCGGCGATGCGCTTCTGGGCGAGCCGGCGGCTGTCGCGGGCCGCCGTGACCCCGGCCTTCGCCATCACGGCGGGCTTGCGGGCCAGCACGGGCAGGTAGGCGACGCTGGGTACCCGGACGATCTCTTCGCCGCCCTTGCGGACCTGCGCCAGCGAGGCTCGGATGAGATAGAGGCCGGGGGAGGGGAACGTGATGAGCTTCTGGTCGTCCGGCAGGGTGAGCTGGTCGAGGGCGAGGCGGATTCCGGTGCCGAGGTAGCGCAGGATGGCGTTCGCGCCGAGCAGCGACAGGGCGCCGACGCCCGCCGGGCCCAGCTCCGTGTGCATGTTGTCGAGCGCGCGCCGGATGTCGGCCTTGGCGTAGGCGGTCGCGCGGTTGAAGCGTTCGGCGGCGACTTGGCCCGTTTCAACGCGCTCGCCGTGTTCGGCCTTGGGCGGGCCGGTCTTGGCGTGGTCGGCGCGTTCGGCCGGGGTAGGGCCGGTCTTGGCGTGGTCGGCGGTGACCGGGCCCGCCTTGGCTTGCTCGCCGTGTTCGGGGGTGGCGTCCAGCGGACGGTCTGTCTCGTCGTCGGGTATGCGGCGTACGAGGACCTGCTCCCAGGTGCAGGCGTAGCTTCCGAGCGCGTCGAGGGTGGACGGGTACTCGACGACCATGTGCATCCGGTGATCGGTGCCGAGAGCGGCTTCGTACAGCGGCGGCGGGGTGGGCGGGACCGAGGTCAGCGTCGACGGGAACGCCTGGGTGTTGGCCGTGGCCGGCCCGTTCCCCAGCTCCTCGTCGCTGAGGGTCGCCACGCCGCCGGTGCCGAGCCGCTCGGCGTAGCGGCCGAAGCGCTGGAGCAGCTCGGCGCGGGCCGCGTGGTACGCCAGCGCGTCGCGCGCCAGGACCGGCTGGGTGCGGGTGTAACCGAGGAAGAACACGGCGGCGACCTGGCTGCGCAGCCGCGCGCCGCCCTGCCGTCCCCAGAGCACCGTGTACGCGGGGTCGGCGGCCAGGGCGCTGTCACGCCGGACCGCTTCGAGGATCATGACGGGCCCGTACAGCGCGTCGATGACGTCGTTGACCGTTTCCCGGCCCGCGGCCTTGCCGGCGCCGGCGCGCACCTTGCCGAGCTGCTCGGCGTACGTCCGCAGCAGCCGCCCCTGCTGGGCCAGCTCCCGTTCGAAGATGTCCCGTGTGTACCAGGCGGGCAGCGGGTTGCCGGTCTCCTTGAGCGTGGAGACGAAGTCGGCCCACAGGTCGAGCGTGGCGCCGCCGAGCATGAGCAACTCCTCCTGCTCGGCGGTGACCCGGACGGGCAGGTGCTTGTCACCCTTCAGGAAGGTGAGCAGGGCCTGGGCGGCACGGATCTTCATGGTGATGGTGCCGACGGGTTCGCTGCCACGCGCCTCACGCTGGTCGAGGAAGCCTGCCGTACGTTCGAAGCGTCCCTTCAGCAGCTCGAACGCCTTCTGGTCCAGGCCAGGCTCACGGTCCGGGCCGACCAGCCGCTCCAGGACCAGGCTCATGAGCTGCGGGCTCTTGAGGCCCGGCCGGAAGGTGAGCGTGGCGGACGGCTCGAACACCAGGCCGCTGATCGAGGCCGTCATCCGGACGGGGGCCGCCTGAGCGGTGGCCAGGGCGTCGGCGGCCGCGTCGGCCTGCTGTTCGAGCTCGTCGGTGCCGGAGGTGCCGGTGTCCCGCTGCGGGCCCGCGGGTGCGCCCGTCCGGCAGCCGGACTGCTGCACGACGTGGGCCAGCTCGTGGGCGAGCAGTCTGCGGCCGGCGGGCGTGCCGGGTGCGTGCCGGTTCGTGCCGAAGACGATGTCGGTGCCGATGGTGTAGGCGCGGGCGTGTATCGATCCGGCGGCCTGTGCGGCGGTGTCGCCGGTGTGTACGCGTACCTGCCCGAAGTCGTGCCCGAAGTGGCGCTCCATCTCCTGGCGGACGGACGGGTCGAGGGGCCGCCCGGAGCCGGGCGGCGGACGCAGGGCCGCCTCGTCCGTCCGCGCCGCCGGAGCGGCGGGGCGCGCGGTGTCCGGCGAACGTTGCGGCCGGCCGCCACCCCGCCAGGGCTTGCCGGAGGCGCAGTCGGCGCACGGGTGAGCGTCGCCGCCCGCACCATGACACCCGCACGCGCTGCGCTGCGCCACCGGCGCGGAAGCGGAACCAGAGTCGCCAGGGGCGGGACCCGGCCCGCTGGGCGCGGGGGACCGGCCGAGGAGGCGCAGGGCCGCCTGGTTGCCGAGGTGCTGGGCGTCCGGGACGCCGCCGCCCGCCGTCCGCCGGCGGCCCGGCGCCCCATCCGTGCCCCGCGTAGCCTGGCGGTGGCGGGCCCCGCCCGGCATCACGTCCTCCGTTGCTGGGCGCGGGTGGTGGCCCGGCCTCGCTTCGGGGTCTCGGGGGCGCCCTCCTCAGCACCCGGCGCCGGCCCGTCAGCACCGGACACCGGCTCGGGACGGCCCGCCCGCGCCGGCTGAGGTTCGCCGCACGGATGCCAGGAGTCGCCGGTGGAGGGCACGATGCGGCGGCACGCGCAGTTGTCGATCGTGTCGACCATGCCGTCCTCGTCCACCGTCACCCGGGCCAGCACCACCCAAGGGCTGTCCGGCGCGCCAGGGCAGGCCGGGTTGCCCGCGGCGTCCGCCGGGGAAGGAGCCTCGTGGGAGGCCGGGCAGGCGTCCAGGATCCCGAAGGCGAACCCGTCGCGGAAGCGCGAGTACTCGCAGGCGAGCTGGTCGCAGTCACATCCCGACGGCTGCGCGTGCACCGGCCGGATCCGCCGCTCGTCGTAGCGCACGGCCACGTACAGGGGGCCGTCGTGGTCGCGCTCGTAGGTCTCGGAGCACCACGGGTCGGCCGGGTCGCCGCTGCGCAGCGGCACGTCCTGCGCGCGTTCGATGACGATCTCGTCGCCGTACGGGCCGAGGACGTAGCCGGGCTCGACGCGTACCTGCCAGGCACGTCCGGCGACCGCGCACACCAGCGCGCCGCACACCACGCCCCACCCGTGCAGGAACCGGTTGTGCCGCCGCATGCGGTCGCGGAAGTAGTCGGCCTCGAGCGTCAGCTCGTCGGCGGTGATGAGCTGGCGCGGGAAGTATCGGGGCCGTTCCAGCACGTCGGGCCCGCCCTGCCCGGACGGGCCCGGCTGCCCGCAGCAGCCAGGACGCCCGTCACTGGTGGTGTGCATACGCTCTCCTCGAAGGGGTGTCGGTGGCTATCGGCGCCGGTCGCCGCCGGACTGCTCCTCGACGACCCGGGTGATGACGTCGAAGAGCAGGGGGTTGGCGAAGACGACCGGCCGGATCTCGATCTCGATGTCCTCGATGGCGCAACCCTCGCCGTCGCGGCCCAGCCGCAGGTTGGCCAGGGGCAGGCAGGGGTCACGCGGCGGATCGGGGCACTCCCTGGTCACCCAGCGGGCCAGGGCCCCGTAGTCGATGTCGTCGCCGCGCAGGATGTCGGGGAAGCGGCAGCTCACCTCGACGGGGTCGGCGCAGCCGGGTTCGAAGCCGACCGCGTACCGTTCGAGCACCGCCCCCGGCGCGCACGGCGCGGCCGTGTCGCATTCGCCCGCGAGCACCGAGACCGGCTCGCCGTCGCACTCCTGGTAACACAGCAGGACGGTCACGGAGCGATCGGGCGGCCGGTGGCGGGAGCGGGACTCGTCGGCGACGCCGTCCTTCTCGTCCAGCACCCGGTCGGCGAGTTCGGGCGGGACGGGCACCGGCTCGCTGTCGCGCGGCACCACGATCTCGCGGCCCCATCCGTCGATGGCCACGCCCCGGGTGACGACGATCGTGCCGGGTTCGCGGCCCCGCACGACGTCGAGCCCGCAGACCACCCCCGGCCCGACCACCAAGCGGTTCATCAGCCGGCTCATCGTCAGGAAATAGGCGGTCTCCAACTCGAAGTGGTAGACGTCCAGCAGCTTGCCGTGGAAGTACCGGTTGCGGCGCGGCGTGCTCAGCCCGCCGTGCCGGTCCGGTCCGCCGGCCGTGCTCCTCTTGCTTGCGTACATCGGTGATCCTCCTTCAGTCATGAGCCCAGCACCGTGGTCACGCCGATCCGGCCGCGTTCGCCGACCTGCCCTGGCGGGCGTCCGCCGAGGACGAGGGCGCCGTCGAGGACCGCGTCGTCGTCCAGGCGGGCGGTCGCGGGCGGGCCGCCGACGATCGTGTCCACGCCGACCGTGGCCTGCACGCCGATGGCGAGCAGCGGCTCGACCACGGACATCCGGTACGCGGCGTGCGCGGGCCGCTCCCGTTCGACGACCTCCCGCGCCGCCCGCAGCCGGTCGGCGGAGAAGGCGGCGCCGCGGTAGACGCGGACGGCGAAGCGGTGCGCCCCGGCCTCCTCGAACAGCGGAGCGGCGTACTCTTCGCCGCTCAGTAGGTGCGACTCGTCCACGAGCGCCGTCGAGCCGAGCACGCTGCCCTGCGGCGGCGCGGCCGCGAGCACGGTCGTGACGCCCAGCAGGCAGGCGTGGCGGTCGTCCGTGCCGCCGCCGGCCAGAGCCCACCAGGCGGCGTGCGTGAACGGCTCCTCGATGGCCGTCTCCAGCCCGGTGCGGCGGCGCAGGGCGGCGCGCAGACCCGCGGCGGTGCCGCGGGCGGCCGCCTCGGTGAGCGCGTGCGCGACCGCGTCGCGCGCCTGCGCCGGCGTCCACGAGGGCACCAGGTCGAGCCCCACCCAGCGGGCCAGCAGCGCGAGGTCGGGCGTGGCGTCGGGGGCGAGCAGCCGCCCGAGCCCGTCGATGTCGTCCGCCACCTCGCCGAACAGGCTCTCGGCCAGCGCCAGGTAGCGGGTCAGGACCCCGTCGGGGCCCTGCTGGTGGATGGCGGGCAGGTGCCGCTCGTATCCCTGGTGGTCGTAGTCCAGCCGGATCTGCTCGACGGCGGGCGCGTCGCCGAGGCCCTCGCCGCCCAGCAGCACGCCGATCCACGCCAGCTCGCCCGGCGGCCGGTGGATCAGGAAGTCACCCAGGTCGGCGGGGCCGGGCGTCCAGGCGGGCGCGGGGAACGGCTCGGCCGCCGCCGGATCGACCGGCGGCACGGCGGCCGGGTCGTCGGAGGTGTGCACGTAGAAGCGCACCCGGGCCGTGGCCGGGACGTCCATGGCCGCGGCCAGGCGGTGCCAGGACTTCTCCGACGGCGTGAACCCGCCGAACGGGCCGCCCCAGGCGACACCGCGCCGGACGTAGGCGGCGTGCCGGTCCAGGCGCAGCGGTGGCGCCGACCAGCCCGGATGCACGAGCAGGACGCCGTCCGCGTCAAGCGCCAGGGCCGCGACGGGGCCGGGGTAGCCGGGCGCGAGCCCCACGTACGTGCCGTCCGGCCGCAGCCTGGCCAGCCGCCCCCCGCCCACGTAGATCGAGTCGGCGGTGACGGCCAGCGCGAGGGGGTCGCCGATCTCGGCGGGCAGCTCCGTCTCGCCGAGCAGCCGCCCTCGGGCGTCGGCCACCAGCACCACCCGGCGGGCCCGGTCGAGGATGTGCACGCGCGTCCCCAGCGCCGCGACGGCCACCGGCTCCGCCAGCGTCGCCTGCGCGGACAGGGTCGCCCAGAACCGGGGCACGACGTCGCCGGCCGCCGTGAACTGCTCGACCCGGTCGTCCCCGGCGACGTACACGCGCCCCGCCGCGTCCCCCGCCAGCGCCCCCGAGCCGCACGGGCCCTCCCATACGTCCACCACCTGGTACGTCGCCAGGTCCACGAGCGTCACGACCCCGTTCGCCGGGTCGGCCACCAGCAGCGCCCGGCGTCCCGGATGCACGAGCAGCCCGCGCCCGGACACGCAGGCCAGCACGCTGACCGTCCCGTCGCAGGGATCGACGCGCGAGACGGCGCCCCGTACCGAGAAGAACACGGTCCCGTCATGGGCGGCGGCCAGCCCTTCGGGACCTCCGGGCCCGCCGGGCAGTCCCTCGGGCAGCGGGCCTGCCGGGCCGGGCAGCCGGGCCGGAACCAGCCGCCCGTCCTCGATCTCGACGTCGTGGCGGACGAAGTCCGGCCAGACGCCGTCCCGGTTGGCGTACAGGTACGGCCCCATCAGCCCTCCACGCCCATCCAGCCGACCCGCCACTGCGACAGCAGCTCGGGCAGCGGCGGCAGGCCGGCCGTGCTCTCGGCGTCGAGCGCCAGCACCAGAACCCTGGCCCTGAAGCCGCCCGGCTTGGCGTCGACGATGGTGAGCAGCCCGTCGAACACCCCCTCGGGCGCGTCCCCGTTGAGCACCCCATCGGACGTCTCCCCGTTCTGCACCGGCTCGGTCGGCAGGGTGAGGATCCGCGGCCCGTCGATGCGGGCGAAGTAGCCGGGCGTGACCAGGAAACCGGCCGCGCTCGTGTCGATGTCCGCCTGCACGCCGCCGACCAGGGCGTACCCGGCGAACAGCCGCTGCTCGTCCCCGCCCAGCGGCCAGTCCTGCCACGGGGTGGGATCGGCCATGCCGCAGGCGATGCGCGGCACGGCCGCCGGGCGGGCGTTGCGCCGCTGCGCGACGCTGAGGTCCTTGTCCAGCTTGCAGTTGCGGACCGCGATCTCGGCCAGGACCAGCGCCCGGCCGCTGAGGATCTCCGCCTGGCTCGCGGCGGGGCTGCCGTCGGGATTGAGCGGCACCCAGCAGAACACCGGCTCCTCCCGCAGCCGTACGGCGCCGCGCGTGTCGCACAGCCCCTCGCGCAGCTCGACCTCCTCCAGGTCCTCGTCCGACGGGTAGCGCACGGTCAGGACGTAGCGTTGCGGCCCTCCGCCGGGGTCCCCGGCGACGGGCGGAACCGGGATCACCCGCTCGCCGGTCAGCACGATCTCCCGGCCGAGGTCGTCGACGGCGTAACCGGCGCCGGCGCGTACCTCGCGCCCGTCCTTGCGGCCGTGGACCTCGAAGCCGTTGCCGATGCCGGGCTGGTGCAGGCTCTGGTTGTGCAGCCAGCGCATCTCCCGGTTGAACGCCTCCAGCCCTTGCAGGTCGGCGGCGAACAGGCGCTGCCCGTCGAAGAAGCGCTGCCGCTCGACCGAGCGTGCCGCGTCAATGAAGCTCATGCGTGCCGCCGTCTCCTAGCTGGTGCGATGAGTACGGTTGAAGCTGCTGGATCCCGATCCACGTGACCGCGAGACCGGTGGACCTGGCCAGCGCCGCCACCTGGGCCGCGTCGCGTTCCTCCTGGTGCAGCCAGGGCATCAGCAGCCGGTAGCGGAAGCCGTCCTTGGTCGCCTGCGCGATGTGCCCGAGCGGGACGAAGGGCCGGTCCGGCTCGGCCGGCGTCACCAGGGAGCCGGTGAGCTGGGCGAAGTAACACGGCGTGCCGGTGAATCCGGCCGCCGAGGTGTCCACCGCGACCTCGATGCCGAAGGCCCGCACGCTGCAGTGACGCTTGCGGGTCAGGCGCAGCCAGGGGGTCTGGCCGGTGACGGTGGCGCCGTGCCCGATGAGCGGCCGGGCCTGGGGCCGCGCGCGCGGCGGCGTGAACGTGCTGCCCTGCTCGTCCGCGTCCAGCGGCGCAGCGTCCTGCTCGTTCGCGTGCGGTGGCGCCGTGTCCTGTCCGTTCGCGTGCGGTGGCGCCGTGTCCTGTCCGTTCGCGTGCGGCGGCGTCGCGTTCTGCTCGTTCGGGTACAGCGGCGTCGCGTCGTGCTTGTGCTCGTGCAGTGGCACCCCGTCCGCCGCCGCGAAGAGTCGGCGCGGCACCCAGCGCAACGCCGGCTCGCCGCCGGTGTGCGTCAGCACCAGGTAGGACGGCTCCTCGCCGGGCAGGGCCACCGTCCGGCGGGAGTGCAGGATCAGCTCGCGGCCGTGGCAGTCGTAGGCGAGTCCCGGCTGCACGGTGGCGCCGCCGGCCTCGATCGTGACCGTCAGTCCGCGGACGACGCCGTACGCGTGATGCAGGGCCCGGTTGTGCCACCACCGCACCTGGTCGTCCAGGCGGCCCTGGTCGTCGAAGTCGCGCCGGGCCAGCCGCTCTCCCTGGACGTGCACCAGACGCTGGGGGTCCACCGGTGTCAGCGGGGTCATGGGGTCACCTCGATCTCGTGCGGCCCGGACGCCACCAGGCCGGTCGGCCCGACGCACAGGTCCGCGCATCCGGGCGGCCCGTCGCCGGCCGCCAGTTCCAGCGCCGCCACGTGGGAGACCCCCGGCACCTCGTCCAGGACGCGCAGCACCTCGGCCCGGTAGACGTCCCGGCCGAACGGCCAGCCGGCGCCGTCGGGGCCGCCGGTCAGGGGGTCGAAGAACCGGTCGAGCGCGGTGTGCACGGCGGCGGGCAGCTCGGCCGGCCGGGCGCCGGGCGCGGGCGCGACCGTCGCGCGAACGGTGACGGTGACGTACACCGGTCCTGCGACCTCGATCCTGGTGCCGAGCACCCGGCGCGGGCACAGGTGCGCGGCGACGGCCCGCAGCAGCCCCGGGCTCGGCTCGGGCCGCCCCGCGGGCAGGTGGGGCAGGACGAGCACGGTCACGATGCCGGGCGTGGTCAGGCAGGGGAAGCCGGGATGCGCGTTGGCGCGTGCCTCGGCCCTCGCCGGCCGGGTGCCCGGGGTGGCCAGGGCCAGCGCCACGTGGTCGTCGAGGGTGACGGCCCGCGCGGGGGAGGTCCATCCGGCGGCGGCGCGGTGCCCTGCCTCGGCGACCGTCTCCTCGGCGGCTCCGCCGGTCGCGGGCACGACGTTGCGTACACCGAGCGCCGTGATGATCTCGTCCAGCCCGGGCAGCAGCGCCCGGTTGACCGGGGTGCCGGCCACCCGGTCGATCGCGCCCACCGGCAGGTTGCCGTGCTCGGCCCGGGTGAGGCGGGCGGTGAGCAGGAGCGTCGAGCCGGGCGGCGCGGTCCGGCCGCGCTCACCGTCGCCGAGCGTCACGCTCCCGCCGGTACGGCCGGCCACGGCGTGCGCGTCGGCCCGTCCCGAGGCGTCGAAGTCCGGCCGGATCGCCCACGTCCGCCACGACCCGCCCTCCTGGCTGTGCAGCCGGAGATCGTCCTCGGAGATCGGGGCCCCGGGGATCTCGATGCGCTGGGAGGGGGCGCCGGTGCCCCGGCACACGGCCGCGACGGCCAGCGTCAGCCTGCGCTCCGCCAGGTCGCATTCCAGCACCCGGACGAGCGGCCGGTCGCCCGGCGAGAACGGTCCGGCGGGGGAGTCCGGGGAGGACGGTCCGGCAGGGAGGCCCGGGGAGGACGGTCCGGTAGGGAGGCCCGGGGAGGACGGTCCGGTAGGGAGGCCCGGGGAGGACGGTCCGGCGGGGAAGCCGAGGCGGGTCACCTCGCCGGCCGGCGACAACTCCAGGTCCAGGTGGACCCGGCTGCCCGGCGCGGGCGGGTCGCCCTCGACGACCGCGTCACGGGCGATCGTCAGCGTCGTCACCCCCGGCACCGCCTGGACGGCCTCGACCGCGTTCATCGCGAGCGCCGTCAGCACCGGCGGCGCGTCGTAGCCGCCACGGGCCAGGCGGACACGGATCCAGGCCAGCCCGTCCTCCCCGGGCACCGCACGCGCCGGGAAGGTCAGCGAGACCCGGGCGGGTCCGCCGCGAGCGGTGAGCGGGGCCCACGTGCCGTGCCGGGTCAACTGCTCCCATGCCAGCTCCGCCGAATGCGCGCCTCCGTCGTCGGCGAAGGCCGTCCCGAGACTGAGCACGGTTCCGGCCGGCCACGGACACGGCAGGTCGAAGCCCAGGTAGAGCGCGGCACCCGGCCGGGGGTCCGGCCCGAAGGGCAGCACCGGCCGCTCGCGCGCCAGCGACGCGGACACGTCGCGCCGCACGCCGCCGTCGCCGCTCGGGCCCGCCCCGGCCGCGCCCGTGGCGACGGTGACCAGGCGGCCGGGCTGGACGGTGAGTCCGTGCCGGGCGCGGAAGCGGATCCGCTCGCCGAACGGCCCCCGCCCCTCGAACTCCAGCCCCGCCGGCACCGCCAGCGCCCGCCCGCAGGACAGCCCGAGCAGGGTGCCGGCGGGCCGGGGCGGCAGCGGGGTGATCCCGGCCAGCGCGAGCAGCCGGCGCCGGTGCCCGTCCGTCACCTGGTTGACGCGGTACAGGTCCATCTCCGCGAGCCAGGCGAACAGCTCCATCAGCATGATGCCCGGATCGTGCGCGTTGTGGTCGGTCCAGCCGGGCGCGTACAGCGGGATCAGCGCACGGGCCTCGTCCACGAGGTCCTGCCAGCGCCGGTCGTCCAGGCCGGGCAGCGGCAACCCGGTCACCATGGTCGTTCCTCCCTCATGTCAGCCTCAGCCTCAGCTCGCCCGCCACCACGGTGGCGTGCGGCGGGATGTCCACCCGGTTCCCGCCGATCCGGCCGCCCGCCGAGACGGCGAGCCGTTCGACGTGGTCGACCCCGTCCACCCGAGCGAGGACGGTGGCCACGTCGGACAGGTGCACGGCCCGTCCCGGCGGCCAGCCGCCGCCGTCGGGGCCGCCGCGCAGCGGATGCAGCAGGTCGCCCAGCGCCGCCCTGGCCCGCTGCTCGACCGCGCCCGCCTCCGCCGGGTCGCGCGGCACGAGCGTGGCTTCGACGTCCACCGGCCGGTAGGCGGGTCCGGTCACCTCCAGCAGCCGCAGCCCGGCGAGGCCGGCCGGGGCGCGCGCCTCGACGTAGGCCCTGATGTGCTCGCGCAGCCCGTGCGACGGCCACGGACGGGGATCGGGGGAGGCCGGGATGACGACGAGCGTGACGTGCCCGGGCCGCCGCCCGCCGCCGGCGGGCAGCGCGTGCGCGACGGCGACCGCCGGGGACGACTCGCGGGCCAGGGCCTCCAGGTCGGCGGCGGTCAGCCCCCGGCCGTGGTGGCGCAGCGTGGCCGGGCCCCGCTCGCGTACGGCGGGCAGCGACTCGGCGTCGGCGCCGCCCTCGGCCGCGACCGGGTTGGTGACGGCCTGCACGCCGCCGATGGCCGCCTGGAGCTGGGTGACGGTGTTGGCGGGCAGGTTGCCGAAGGAGCCGCCACCGCTCTGATAGCGCCGGGCGAGCACGGCGGCTCCGGCGGGCGGGACCATGCCGTGCGTGCCGTCGCCGAACGCCAGCCGCCCACGGGAACGTTCCAGCGCGTAGTGGCGGTCGGCGGGGCCGGAGCCGAGCAGGTCGGCGCGCCCCGTCCAGCGCACCCACACCTCGCTCACCCGCTTGACCCGGTCCCGGCGCAGCCGCAGGTCGCCGTAGTCGACGTCGAGCCCGCCGCCTTCGCGGCCGAGCAACTCCTCGATCTCGCGGACCGCGCGGCGGCCGTCGGGGAAGAGGGCGTGGGCGACGATCCGCCATTCGACGCCGGCTCGCGGCCCGGCCAGCTCACGTACCTCGATGCGCTCGCCGGCCAGCACCGGGATCTGGGGCACGGCGAAGACCTGGTCCGGCAGGCCGGACGAGGCGCCGATCGGGTCGTCGAGCAGTGTCTGCCGCTGCACCGCCCAGACCGCGTTGGGGAACAGGCCGCGGATCGCGGGCGCGCCGGGCGGGCCGTCCTCCTTGAGCCGGGCGCGCAGCCAGCTGCGCGGGGTGCCGAACCGGGCCAGCGGCGCCGCGTCCTCCGGCCCGATCAGCCCGATCAGCCCGGGCAGGCGCAGGCCGCGGGTCTCGTCGTCCACGTGCAGGCCGCGCCAGGCGCCGCCGTCCCAGTATTCCCACACCATGGCGGGGCCGGTGGGCTCGGCCGGGTCCTCGATGACGTCGGCGAGGAGGCCGAGCCTGGCGACCGGCAGCGGCCGGTCGAACCCCAGGTAGAGCGCGGGCGTCGGATCGGCGGGCGGCGTGAAGGGCCGGAACGTGCGGCCGGGCCAGACGGCCTCCCCCGTCCGGTCCGCGTACTGGAAGTCGTTGTAGGCGAGCACGTGCTCGGGCGGGAACGGCCCGGACGTCCACGCGTAGCCGAGCTTGAACGCCGACAGCGCGGGCGGCCGGTTGACGACGTAGGTCAGCGTGTTGACCTGCTCGTCCGCCCCTTGCCAGGTGATCGTCCTGGTGCTGCCGTAGCCGCCGCTGACCAGGCGGGCCCGCATCCATCTGGCCTCGACCCCGGCCACCTCCACGGGCTCCATGTCGGCGGGCACGATGGTCTGAATGGTGCCCGACGGGGCCGAGGACGGCGGGTCGAGGTCCGCGGGCGCCGACGTGGCGGCCGCCAGCAGGGGGAGCGGCGCCCAGATCCGGCCGTTCCAGTATTCCCAGGCGACCAGGTGCGGCAGCGGCTGGTCATCGGCGGCGGCCGTGCGATCCTGCGGCGTCTCGGTACGGACGTAGCAGATGCGCAGGTCGGCACCCGGTTTGGTGAACGCGTCGGCGGAGCTGAAGAAGAAGACCGAGCCCGGCCCCGGCTGCGGGCCGAAGGGGTGGAACGGGGCGCTCAGGTCGGCCTCGACGCCGTCGGCGACGCCGTGATCGGGTGTCAGCCCGCCGGCGATCTCGGGCGGGCCGCCGGCGGGGGAGCGTACGGCGATCTCGCGGGTGACGACGGCGGCCAGCCTGATCCGCTCGACCTCGGGCAGCAGGAGGGCCGGGTCGGGCGGCAGCGGCTCGGTCAGCCGTGCCCGCACCCAGCGGCTCTCGACGCCGCCCACCGCGACCGGCTTGCTGCTCGCGCAGCCGCTGACCAGATGGACGGCGCCGGTCCGCCGCAGCCGGTCGGTGCCGTCCTGCCGGTCGGCGGCGGCCCGGTCGCAGGCGGCGACGTTGTTGGCGAACGGCCGCCAGACCTCGCCGTCCCAGTATTCCCACACGGTGTCGAACGGCTCGGAGGCGCCCTGGCTCAGCTCGAACTCGACCGTGATGTGGCAGTCGCCGGACAGGTTGAGCAGGGTGCGGTGCGCGAGGTAGAGGTGGTGCGGCATGTCCTCCAGGTCGGACCGCAGCCAGGGGTGGAACGTCCGGCTCTCGGTGAGGGCGGGCAGGTGGTCGATGGACTGGTCGCGGCCCGGCCACACGCTGCGCAGCTCGGCCAGGCGGGCGGCGGCCAGGCCGGTGGAGCGCTCGGTCTCGAAGATCACCTGGTCGGGCGGTGCGGTGCGCGGGATGTCCGTGCCCGGAGCGGGCGCGGGCGGCTTGGCCAGCAGCCTGGTGCCGGCGGGCACGGACGTGTCGGCGGCGTCCGGGGCCAGGCTGAGGACGACCGGCACGCGGGCCGCCTGCGCGGGGATCAGGCGGACACCGAGCAGGTCGAGCAGGACGAGCTGCAGCTTGCCCGGCACGTGACCGAGCCGGAGCTCGACGGCGGCCAGGTAGCGGGCGAGCACCTCGGCCAGGGCCACGTCGGGTCCCTGCGCGCCGGGCCGCCACTCGGGCACATAGCCGGGACGGCGGGCGTGCAGCTCCGCCACGAACGCCGCCGCGTCCCGCGGTTCGTCCGGGGCGTGCAACTCCGTTACGAACGCCGCCGCGTCCCGCGGTTCGTTCCCCGGTCGGGGCGCGGTCGTCGGGGCGGTCATCGGGGTGCCCCCTCGCGCAGGCAGGCGGTCATTGGGGCGCCCCTTCGCGCAGGTAGAACGGGTAGACGAGGTTGTGCAGGCTGTTGGTGGCGCGGATGCGGTAGCCGACCTCGATATCGAGCCGCCCCTGCCGGTCCGGGTCGGCGGTGACGGTGACGTCGAGCACGTCGATGCGGGCCTCCCAGTCCACCAGCGCGTCGCGCACCCGGTTGCGGATCCTGGTCATCGTGGTGGCGTTGATCGGCTCGAAGACGAACGTCTCCAGGCCGGCGCCGAAGTCGGGCCGCATCACCCGCTCACCCGGGTTCGTGCCCAGGATGATGGTGATGGCCTGGTGAACGTCCTCCTCGTAGGAGGCCGTGGCGAAGGCGCCGTCCGGTCCCACCGAGACGGGGAAGGCCCATCCGGTGCCGAGGAAGGCGCGGGGGTCGTCGGGGCCGGGCATCGGCTCAGCCTCCGATCAGCACGGTGGGCAGGCCGGACACGATCGGCGCGCCGCAGCCGGACAGGTCGCCGGCCCGCGCCGCGCCGCGCCCGCCGATCAGCACGGTGAGGCTGCCCAGCACGAGCGGGCTGGGCGGATGCGGCCCGGCGGGCGGCGGCATGGCGCAGGCGTGGTTGTCGCCGAACACGGCCGCGGGGAGGCCGCCGATCAGCACGGTCGGCACGCCGGGCCCGATGATCGAACCGGGGTGGCCGGTGGGGTCGAGCACGCGTGCGGCTGGCGGCATGGCAGGATCTCCGGTCTCAGTTGATCTTCACGAGGGGTGCGGTGACGTTGCAGACGCCGCCTGACTTGACGGTCGTGGTGGCCGCGCCGTTGATCTCGACGGCGGCTCCCTCCAGCGAGATCTTGGGCGCCTTCAGCTCGATGGCGGCGGCCGAGGTGATCGACACCTTCTGCGTGGCGTTGTCCAGGATGATCCGCACGGTTCCGGCCAGGTTGGTGATCTCGATCTTCGTCGGATCCATGATGATCTTCTGTCCGGTGCTGGTGCTGACCTTCACGCTCTGCACCAGGTCGTCCATGACGATCTCGTGGCCGGTGCCGGCCGTCATCCCGCTGCGCACGACGCGCGTGGACTGCGCGGTCACCGGGTCGGAGACGGGGATCCGGTCCCGGGCGTTCCACAGCCCGCCGAGCACGAACGTGTCGGTGGGATCGTTCCCGGCCATCGCCACCAGCACCTCGTCACCCACCCGCGGCACGTAGAACACGCCCGCGCCGTTGCCCGCGCCGGGCGCCGTCAACCGGGCCCACACCTCCTGGCCCAGGGCCGGGACCCGGACGAGGACCTTGCCCTCCATGACCAGGTCCAGGTTGTTGACGACGGTCGCGGAGGCGATGCTGGCGGCAGGCCCGCGCCCGCCCTCCTCCTGCCCGGCGCTCCGCTCGAACAGCGTCGACATGTCGCTCCCCTCATCCGATCCGCTGGCCGTTGACGCGGGCCAGCCCGGCCAGCCCGGACGGCGTCGGCACCGGCTCGAACCACACCTCTTTGCGGACCTCGAACGCGGTCCTGAACCCGCCGCCGTCGATGGTGTGCGTGGCGGAGGTGACCCGGTACAGGCCGCTGAACTCTTTGCCCAGGCCACGCAGGTCGATCACCCGGCCCGCCTTGATCGCCAGATCACCGACCGCGCTGCCGCTGCCGGTCAGGCGGCCGTTGAGCCGGGGCAGCAGCTCGCTGAGCAGTTTCTTCGGCATCGTGGCCGGGCCGACGGCCGAGGTCGTGAGCACCTTGCGCGCCTTCTTCTCGCCGAGCAGGCTCTCCAGCCCGTCCAGGCCGGGAAAGATCCGCAGATCGAAGGCGGACCGGTCGTAGTCCCAGCTCAGCACGACGACGATCTCGGCCTTGACGCTCGGCAGCCAGACGCGGGCGGCGACGCCGGCCACCTGGCCGACCGTGCTCAGCCGGGGCGTGAAGTCGGTCAGCGACCGCCCCCAGACGAGCGCCGCGCTGGGCGCGTAGTCCTGGATGAGGAACTGGAAGCGCAGCACCCGGCCACGTGGCTCCAGCGTGTGGTCGATGTACATCTCCCAGCCGTTGTCCTTGGCGATCTGGCTGAGGAAGCCGAAGTCGCTCTCCTCCTGCTGCAGGCGCACGCCCCTCCTGGCCTCCGTCGGGCTGGCCGCGTACGCGATGGCGGCGGTGAGGAACGACAACGCGGCGCCCACCGGGTCCGGCAGCGGGATCAGCAGGTTCTCGGCCGACACCAGCGAGGTGACCAGCGGGTCCGGCAGCGGGAAGTGCCCGATGGCGGGAACGTTCACCATGAAGCCGCGGTCCTTGGTGCCGATGGTGAGCCGCTGCAGGAAGTCGTGCGCGACGACGGTCAGCGTGGGCATGCCGCCGTTCGGGAAGGTCGCGGTCACCCCGGTGATCTCGCCGGTGAAGACGAGTTCGAGCGGGTCGGGCGCGTAGCCGAGCGACAACGTGAACGGCTGGTCCACCTGCAGCAGCGGATGGTCGAGCCAGCGCAGATCCGGGTTGGCGACGGTCACCTCGACCCGGTCGGCGCCCTGCAGGCCGTCGGTGTGGCTGATGCGGCTCACGCAGCCGCGCAGCGCGGCGGGCAGCGGACCGCCGTCGATCTCGACCCGGAAGTCCGGCGCGTAGGAGGGGAACCTGGCCATGTCAGCGCACCACCTCGCCGCTCTCCGGATCGTGGTACGGCAGCGCCGGGATGCGCAGCACCAGCCCGGAGGGCAGCGCGCCGGGATCGGCGAGCGCGTTGGCGAGCGCGATCGGCCGCCACAGGCGCGGATCGTCGTAGTAGCGCGTGGAGAGGTCGCTCAGCGTCTCGCCGTCCACCAGGTGGTGCACCTTGGAGAAGTCGGCGGTCTGGCGGTCGACCTCCTTGGCCTCGCGCTCCGGATCGATCACCCGGTTGAACGTCACCGACACCCGCGCCCGCACGGGGCGGCCGTCGTCGGCGAACATCTGGAACTTCTGACCGGCCCGCACCAGCACGCAGTGGAAGTCCAGGCTGCCCCACTGCACCCGCAGCACAGGCGGCGCGTGCAGGTCCTTGTCGATGTCGAGCAGCTTGGTGATCTGGCCGGTCAGCTCGCGCACGTCGCGTTTGACGGCGCTGGGCGTGCTCCAGGTGTCGAACAGCAGCTCCATCTCCAGGGTCTGCGTGTTGCCGTTCACGAACTGCAGGATCGGCCCCGACAGGCCGGGGATGGCCTGGGTGGCGAACGTGTTGTCCCGGTTGAGCGTGTACTCCTCGGGATTGAGCGGCAGGTGCACCACTTCGCCCGTGTGGACGACCGTCACCTGGAGTTTCTCCAGCGCCATCGAAGCCTCCCCTCAGCCGCTCAGAAGCCCCGGCCGAACCGCTCGCGCTGCGCGGTCAGGCGGGCGTCGAGCCGGTCGACGATCTGGTCGGTGAGCCGCTCCAGGTCCGGGGACGTGCCGGTGCCGGTGCCGGTGCCGCCGGGCCACGACGGCTCCGCAGCGGTGGCGAGGGCCGTGGGCCGGGGATCCCGGACCTCGGTGGCCCGGGAGTCCGGGCCCGTTACCCGCGCCGGGTGAGATCCGCCCCTGGCCGCCTGGCGGACGACCGCGGGAGCCGCCGCGACCATCAGGGCGGCCGGCGGCGTGCCGGGGCGGGTGGTCCGGTCCGGCACGCCGGGCCGGACACCGCGAACGGGGAGCTGCTCGACCCGCCGGCGGGCGTGCACGAGCCGGGCGACCAGCTCCGTCCCGGCGGCAGTCCTCACAGCACTGACAATCCCCGCAGTGCCGGTAGTCCCCGCCGCCCGGAGCGCCGGCACGCCGGGCAGCACCATGCGCCGCCCGAGCGCCTCGCTCCGCCGCGGCCCCACGGGCGACGCCGGCCGCGCCGGCGACGCGGGCGGACGCCCGACCGGCACGATGACGATCCGGGCCGTGTGCCGGATGACCGGGTAGGGGCGGGACGGCGGCGAGCTCCACCGGCTGCCGCGCACGAAGAGGACCCGGCCGGGCACGCGCAGGAACGTCATGCCGACGCCGCGCGGCCGGTGCCGCGCCCCCGGGCGGACGGTGCGCCCGCGCGCCCACGCCAGCCAGCGGTTCTGCGTCACGTCGGGTTCCCTTCGTTGATGCGGTGGTTGATGGCCGAGATCTCCGCGACCCAGCGGCCACGGTCGGCGTGTTCGAGGTCCATGACCGACTCGACGGGCCAGTGGAAGTGATAAGCGATGAAAGCTACCTCCTCGTGCAGGGCCTTGAGGGGGTAGCTCAGGATCCCCCCGAGCCGTTCACCGCCATCGCGTACGCGTGCTCGCAGCGCGGGCAGGTGGTCTCGGCCGCGCCGTGCTGGTTGACCTGGTTGTAGAGCTCCTGCAGGTAGGCCAGGTCGGCCGCGTACAGGCCCTCGATCACCTTCGGGGTGATCTGGGAGAGCGAGCCGAGCGAGGTGATCACCCGCGACAGGATGATGACGATCAGGTACGCCTCGTTCTGCTGCACCCGGTGGTCGCGCAGCGGATGGATCTCGTCGGCGGCCGTGGCCAGGCGCAGCACACCCTGCCGGTGCAGGGTCCCCTCTCCGTCGAGGTAGCCGAGCGGCAGCGTGAACTCGTGCTCCGTCCGGAACATGCTCAGGCCCTCTCGATGCGCTCGTGGGCGAGTTCGAGGGTCTCGATCGCGACGTCCGTGCCCTTGGCGGAGAAGTCGGGGCCGTCCCATTTCGTGGGCCAGGCCTCGAAGAAGTTCCAGCGCAACGCCTCCTGCTTGCCGGACAGGTCGAGCAGGATGATGCTGCCGTTGCGCCGCGAGACGATGCCCTTGGTGACGTCGCGGAACCAGTCGTACAGCTCGCGGGAGTCGGTCAGCCCCCACTTGAGCATGATGTTGGGATATTTGGTCTGGCCGGGCAGCTTCAGGTTGGTGGTGTTGTCACCACCCTGGCGGTACTCGATGGGGTCGACGCTCGCGCCGAACCCCGAGCAGTCGGTGAAGCCGGCCTGGGTGATGCCGTCGATCTCCAGCAGGAAGTTGTAGTTGCGGTAGGGATCGACGCGCGCTCCGGTCGCCATCTGCGACGCCTCCTCGGGACGGGACGGGTTACTTGGCGGGAATCTGGGAGAACTGCGCGATGCGGAAGACCACGAACTCGGCCGGCTTGACCGGCGCCACGCCGACCTCGATGATCACTTGCCCGGCGTCGCGGATCTCCGGCGGGTTGGTCGAGGCGTCGCACTTGACGTAGAACGCCTGCTCGGGCTGGTCGCCGAAGAGCGCGCCGTCACGCCAGACCCGGGTCAGGAACGCCGTCAGGGTGCGGGTGATCTGCTGCCAGAGCGGATAGTTGTTCGGCTCGAAGACCGCGAACTGGGTGCCCTCGTCGATGGACTCGCGCAGGAAGATCATCAGGCGGCGTACGTTGATGTAGCGGGTCTTCTCGCTGTTGGCGGCGCCGAGCGTGCGCGCGCCCCACACCCGCACCGCGCCGTTGAGCACGCGGATGACGTTGATGCCGGCCGGGTTGACCACGCCCTGCTCGGCCTTGGAGGTCTGGTAGGTCAGGCCGAGCGCGCCGCGCACCACCTCGTTCGCGGGCGCCTTGTGCACGCCGCGCTCCTGGTCGACGCGGGCGTAGATGCCGGCCATCAGCCCGCTGGGCGGCAGCAGCACCTCCTTCTCCTTGCCGCTGGGGTCTCTGACCTTCACGTAGGGGAAGTAGATGGCCGCGTAGTCGCTGTCGTTCACCAGCGAGCCCATGATGGCGGCCTTGGTGATGGTCGTGGTGACCTGGCCGTCGAGGATGGCGAACCGGTCTCTCAGGTTGGCGTCATCGCAGTGCTCGATGAGCGCGAGCTGCACGTCGGCGGCGTGCGCGCCGGGCGCGGCCACGATCGCGATCTCGTCGATGGCCGCGAACTTGGTCAGCACGCCCTGGACGGCGGCGGCGTCGCCGAGGTTGGCCACGCGGGTCACCCAGCAGACCGAGCCGCCGTTGTTGAAGAAGCCGTAGACGGAGTGGGCGAGGATCTTGTTGCCGGGGCCGTCGGCGTCGCCCGGGTCGATGTCGCCGAAGTGCCGTTTGAACTGCTCGAAGCTGGTGATCTGGATCGGCTGGCCGAGCGGCGCGGCGGGGTATTTCGTCACCCCGTCCGGCTGGAACGGCATGAGGGCGCAGGTGGAGACGCCGATGATCCCGGCGGTACTGGTGCCGACGCCGCTGATCGACGGCGTGAGCTCAACCTCCTCGACGTAGACGCCGGGAGTCGCGTAGTCGGCCATCGGAACTCCTTCTCAGTTCTGCAGTTCGAGGTCGTAGGCGCCGAGCGGCGCGGGAACGGTGATCGTGCGCTCGGCCGGGCTGTGGCCGGGCGCCGTGGCGCGCAGGACGTGTGAGCCCGCCCCGACGTGGGACAGGACGTAGCGGCCCGCGGTGTCGGTGCGGGCGGATCGGGCGGCGTCGATGGTGACGGTGACGCCGGGGACCGGCGCGCCGCCGCCGGCGAGCCGGACCGTGCCGCCGATGGTGTAGCGGCTCTCGCCCGTGGTCGCCGGGGTGAGGTCGTCGTCCAGCGTGACCCTGCTGGTCGCCACCGGCGGGCCCTCGGGCTGGGTTTCCTGGGGGTCCACGGTGACGGTCACCGACAGGTGGAAGGCCGGGCGCGGCGCCACGCCGAGGGCGCTCCAGAACTCGCCGAGGCTCCGTCCGTCGTCCTCCTGCGCCGGCCACACCTGGAGCGGATACGGCTGGTCGGCCAGGCTGCCGCGCAGATAGGCCGGCGGCACCAGCGGGAACCGGACGATCTTGGCCAGGGCGAGGCCGAGCAGCCGGTGCTCCTCCTCCACGGCGGCGTCGCCGGTCCGCTTCGACCAGGCCGTCACCAGGTAGTCGCAGTCCAGCCGCAGCGGCGGCGTGCGCCGTACGAACGTCGCGCCCACCCGTTCCACGATCGGCACCGGGTCGCGCAGCACACGGTTCTCGCGCATGCCGTACAGGAACAGGTTGACGGTGGGGCCGTCGAAGCCGAATCCCTTGTCCGGCGCTCTGAACGTGATGGACACCCCGTCCATCGACGGTGGCACGTCCGGATCGGCGAGCATCGCCCGGATGGTCGCGTCGAGGTCCTGCAGCATGACTACCGGCCCTCCTCTCCGGCGAGCAGCGCGGCGTACTCGCCGACGTCGGCGGGCGACAGCACCCGGCCGATCTTCTGGTATTCGCGCCAGGCCGCGCGCACGAGATGGGACATGCCGATCGGCCGTCCCTCCCCGCAGGCCAGGTACGCGGCGGCCAGCACGATGTTCTTGATGTTGCCGCCGGACAGCCGGAACTCGCGGGCCAGGAACGCGTGGTCCACGCCGTCGTCCGCGCCCTCGTTCACGGGCGCCTCCGGCGGCAGGAAGCCGCGCCACATCCGCTCGCGATGCGCGTCGTCGGGCATCGGGAACTCCACCACGAAGTGCAGACGGCGGAGGAAGGCGTCGTCGAGGTTTTCGCGCAGGTTGGTGGCGAGGATCGCGATGCCGTCGTAGCGCTCCATGCGCTGCAGCAGGAAGGCGATCTCCAGGTTGGCGTAGCGGTCGTGGGCGTCGCGGACCTCCGAGCGGCGGCCGTAGATGGCGTCGGCCTCGTCGAAGAAGAGCACGGCATTGGCGCTCTCGGCGGCGCTGAACACCCGCTCCAGGTTCTTCTCGGTCTCGCCGATGTATTTGCTGACGACGGTCGCCAGGTCCACTTCGTACAGGTCGAGGCCCAGCTCGCCGGCGACCACGCCGGCGGCCATCGTCTTGCCGGTGCCGGACGGGCCGGCGAACAGCGCGCAGATGCCGCGGCCGAGTGCCAGCGTGCGGCCGAACCCCCATTCGCCGAGCACCCGGCGCCGGCGCGCCATCCGGTCGCACAGCTCACGGAGCTGGCCCAGCGCGTCCTCCGGCAGGACCAGCGCGCCCCACGGGCTGACCCGTTCGGCCTTGCGGGCCAGCGCCGCCAGCTCCTGGCCCGACTGCGCCCTGGCCGCGGCGAACAGCTCGCGCGGGCCCGGCTCGGCGCCGTGCTGCCAGTCCGACCGGGCGCGGGCGGCCGAGACCGCCTCGGCCACGCCGGCCGCCTTCAGCCGGTACTGGCCGGCCAGCCGCTCGACCATCTCCTCGTCCGGGACGAGGCCGGCCGCGGTCAGCTCCCGCTGCCAGTAGTGGCGCCGCAGGTCGGCGGAGGGCTCGGGGAACGGCACCACCACGACGGCCCCGCCCGTGGGCCGCCGCCCGCAGAGCACGGTGAGCGTACGGGCCCCGGCGACCTCGCGGGCCAGGCACGCGGTGAGTCCCGGCTCCGGGGGCAGCTCCTCCAGACCGAGGACGAGGATGGCGCAGCCCTGCAGCCACGCCTCGCGGAAGGCCACCTTGAGCACCTCGCGGACCGGCGCCTCGGCCTGCTCCAGATCGACGGTCAGCAGCCCCAGCCCGCGCTCGGCGGCCAGCGCCGCGGCCACCTCCGCCTGCCCAGCGCCGGGCGGACCGGCGAAGAACAGCCGGGCGGCGTCGCCGGTGCCCTGCGGTGGCAGCGCGTGCCGGGTGGCCGGATCGAGCCGCAGCTCCGCCGCGCTGCCGGAGGGACGGCTGAGCCTGGCGCAGGGGACGAGCCGGTCGTCCAGGGTCCGCTCGCCGATGAGCAGGCGCACAATCTGGTCGTCCACCCGCATCGTCCGGGCGAGCAGCGGCCGGCCGTCCTCGCCGGACAGGTGGAGCAGCCCGTGCCGCAGCAGGGGCGCGCCGGCGGCGAAGTGGCGGCGGGCCGCGATGCGTTCGTCGGCGGCGGCGCAGAGCAGGTTGAGCGCGAGGTCCACGCTGGGGCGCCGCCGCGTCACGTCGTCCTGGAGGTAGGCGTAGAGCCGTTCGTAGCGCAGGTCCAGGTCGGGGGCGGTGGCGAGGACGAGGAGGTCGAGGTCGAAGGACGTGAGCGCGAAGGCGTCCATCAGCGTGCCGAGGATCGCCTCGTGCCCGGTGGCCGGGCCGTCCGCGCACCCGCCGGTGTCGAGCAGCGGGCCGAACAGCGGCTCGCCGGGGTCCCTGCGCAGCAGCCTGCCGACCTCGTCCGGCCCGATGACCAGCCCGCGGTAGGGGTCGCCGGACGCGGACGGTCCGTAGACCTCGGGGACGAGGTCGAGCGCGGCGGCGAGCAGGGCGTCGAGCCTGCGCAGCGCGGGCAGCAGCGCGAATCCGGGCAGGATCGCCGTAGCCTCCCCCATGCGTGCCCCCTTCACCGCAACCGGTCGACGCGAACCATGGTGCTGGGCAGGCGTCAGCCCACCATCTCGGCTCCGTCTCCGGATCATCACCGCGGCGCGAACCCGCGCGGGTGCCGGGCTGAGCGGCGCCCGCGCGGGCGAGAGGGCGGTGATCAGGCGAGGGCACCGCCGGAGTCGTAGCCCGGGTCGCCGGGCATCGGTCCTGGTGCCATCTCTATGGACTCACCCGGGTTGAGGAACTCGTCCAGTGCGCCGAGCCGGCAGGAGATGTCGTTGTCGCAGCCCCAGAACTTCAGGACGAAGGACGTGCCCCGGGCGTTGTGTTCGAGCGCGCTCTTCGCCCACCCGGGGGTTTTCATGATCTCGGTGACCTCGGTCCAGCCGAAGGAGACCCAGGCCCCGCCGCTGGTGGAGATCCCGGGCAGGACGATGAAGGTTCCGGTGGGTCTCAGGTGGGAGTCGAGGCTGACGCAGACCGTGGTGGTCAGACCGTACGCGCCGCCGCCGGCGCACACGCCCCAGCCGGCGATGTCGTCGATGTTGTGCGCGTTGGTGCTCATCAGCGAGATCGTGGCCGACAAGCCCGGTTTCTTGGTGCCGATGCCGGCGAGGGAGTCCACCCTGCCGATGTTCTCTTCGGTGACCAGAATGCACTCGTCGCGTCCGCCGCCGATGACCGGGATGTTGAAGGGCAGGGTGTAGCCGCGGCACCCTCCCCGGCCCGACCACTCGCTGTTGAGCAGGTCGTCGGCCGCGTCCTTCAAGGCTTCGACGATCGCGTCCGGCAGGGTCGGGACGCGGCCGGCGCCCTGGCCCGGCGGGCCGGACCCGGGGGTCTTGCCGATCGCGGTGCCCTTCTTCTTCTTCTTTTTCTCCTTCTTCTTGTCCTTGGACGGAGACGGAGCCACCACACCGTCCCCGCAGTCGGGGGTGTCGCAGGCGTCGAGCCCGGAGGGGTCGGCGAAGGCGGCGGGGTTGTTCAGGCCGTAGGCGTAGGGGTTGAGTGACTGCGGCACCTCCTGCCGGAACACCGGGTCGGGGGAGATGAACCGGCCGATGACGGGGTCGTAGTAGCGGGCGTTGAGGTAGTCGAGCCCGGTCGCCTTGTCCTCGACCTGGCCGATCCAGCCCCGATCGGTGGCGGTGGCGTCGGTCGTGCGCGGTTTGCCGTAGGGCTGGTAGGTGCGGACCTTGCTGGGGCTGGTGGCGCCGGTGGGCACGGTGAGCGTGACCGAGCCCTGGTTCTCGGTGGCGAGGTATTCCACGCCGGTGGCGGAGCGGGTCGCCGTGGCCGTGCCGTCGAACAGATAGCTGCGGACGGCGGTGACCGCGCCGGAGGCCGGCTTGGTGATCTCCTGGCCCTCGACGTACAGGGTGGTGGCCGTCGCGGTGGTGCGCAGCAGGCGGTTGCCGTCGGGGTCGTAGACGAAGGACGCTCCGGCCAGCGCGGTCAACTGCCGTTCGGCGTTCCAGGTGAACGTCTGGCTCTGGGCGCCGGTGACCCGGGTCGCCATGTCGCCGTTGGCGTTCCAGGTGTAGGCGGTGCCGCCCACGGCGGTGGGGGTGTGCGGTCGCGGCCCGCCCGCCGGTGGGTAGGTGTAGGGCACCGGGGTGCCACTTTCGACACGCTTGGTGAGGTTCCCGTCCACGCTGTACTCGTAGGTGTGGTTGTACGGGTTCGGCCCGGTTCCCGGCGGTCCCGCGGCGCAGGTGCCGGTCGTGGTGAAGGCTCCTGTCAGCCGCTGGCGGTCGTCGTGGGCGAAGCACTCACGCCAGCTCTGCCCGTTCAGCAGGGTGTCGCGCTCGATCACCTTGCCGAGGGTGAGGTCGTAGCCGAACCGCATGTCCTGCATGAGGGTGCTGCCGCCGCCGGCCTGGATGCGCGACAGCCGCTGGTCGGCGTCGTACGCGAAGGTGCGGCTGAACGGCACCGTGCGTGAACCGGAGAGCACCCAGGCGGCGCGGCCCCGGTTGTCGTAGATCGTGTTCCAGACGTACTCCGCGGCACCGGTCAGGGTCTCGGCCAGGCCGACGGCGTTGTAGGCGGTGGTGACGGTCTCGGCGGGCAGGCCGCCGACGGCCGGGTAGGTCACCGACGTCTGGTGGTCGGCCGCGTCGTAGCCGTACCCGACGGTGTGGTCGCCGGCCAGACCGGCCACGCCGGACGGGACGGTCCAGGTGCGGCCGGTGACGCGTTCCCGGTCGTCATAGCCGGTGACGTCGACCACCCAGGTGCCGGTCGCGTCGAATCGGGTGGACTTGTTCAGCAGGCCCTTCTCGCCCGTCGCGTCGTAGGACCACGTGGCGAGCAGCGGGCCGGACGGCGAGTCCTTGCGCCGCTCGGTCTGGCGGCCGATCGCGTCGAAGGCGGTGTGGAGCTGGACGCCGGTCGCGCTGGTGGAGCGGATCTGGTTGCCGGCCGGGTCGTAGCCGTAGGTCCACGCGCCGAGGTCGGGGTCGCTCATCGCGGTACGCCGGCCGGCCATGTCGAAGGTGTAGGTGGTGGTGTTGCCGGCCGGGTCGGTGGCCGACACCAGCCGGTCGGCGGCGTCGTAGCCGTAGCGCGTGGGCCGCCAGGCCGAGCCGTCGAACTCCTCGACGCGCACGGTGCGCCCGTAGGCGTCGGCCGTCGACCTGATCACTCCGCCCGCCGCCGGATGCGGGGTGTTCTTGACGGTGTCGTGGGTGTACTCGGTCACCGTGGAGGACCGGTAGGCCCCCGCGGCCCGCTCGATGACCCAGTCCGGGCGGCTCAGCTCGTCGTAGTGGGTGAGCCTGTCGTTGGCCCATCCGGCCGGCGGGGCGGGCAGGAGGCCCTGCCCGGCGGTCCCGGCGACCGCCTCCGGTCGCGCGACCGCGGTCGCCAGCCCGCGGTTGTCGTAGGTGGTGTCGGTGGTCAGCGCCTTGCCCGGCTCCGGCGACAGCCGCTGCGACTGCCTCTCCCGCAGGAAACTGTCGTAGACGGCCCAGGTGTCCACATAGCGGGTGGTGTCCTGCAGCAGGCGGGACCGCACGATCGCCGGGGCGGCCCGGTCCGGGTCGACCTGGTAGGTGAACTCGGCCGACGCGGGCGAGCCCTGGGCCTGCTCGGTGGGCTTGCGCGCGGAGGTGAGGCGGCCGAGCGCGTCGTAGACGTAGGAGGTCTTCTTCCCCCGCGCGTCGGTCTCGACGCGGGGGGCCTGTCGCGGGCGGTGCCATGCGGTCGTCTTGGTGTGCCCCAGGTGATTGGTGACCGTGGTGGTCACCGGGTACCGCTCACCAGGCGTGTACGCGGTGGTCAGCGTGTGGCCGCCCGGGTCGGTCACGACCAGGGGACGGCCGAGGCCGTCGTAGGTGGTCGTGCTGGTCGACCAGGCCGGGCTGGTGTTGATCTTCGTACGCGTGGTCGTCTTGTCCCCGGTGAGGGGGCCGGCGCCGAAGGCCTGGCCGTCGTAGGCGACCTCCTGCCTGGACACCTCGGCGCCGGAGCAGGAGGCGTTGGCGTACCGGGTCACCGAGGCCTCGAAATCGAGCATCCACCGGTCGACGTTGAACGCCGGCGCCGTCACCGTGCAGCGCTCGTCGCCGGAGACCGCGGTCCAGCCGTGCTCCACCGTGCGGTCCGGGGTGCCCAGGAGCGCGTTGTAGACGGTCTCGGTGCGCCGCTTGGCGTAGCTGCCGTCAGCCGGGTTCCGCCGCCGGTCGACGGTGTCGCTGGGCACGACGAACCAGGCGTCGTCCAGCGGGTCGGGGGTGCTGGTGACGTCCACGGTGCGCTGGGCGTGGTAGCCGTGCACGGTGCCCCACTCGACGGTGCCGCCGGCACGCAGTGACTGGGTCTCCAGCGTACGTCCGGCCAGCCGGTTCTCGTCGTTGACGTTGGACACCGAACCGTCGAGGCTGGCCACCTTGACCACGCGCGAACCGGGCCCGGGGAACGGGTCGCCGGCCAGCCGGTCCCCGTGCATCCCCCGGTAGAGGCGATGACGTGTGCGGCTGTCGCCCTGCGCCTGGACGACGTCGGCGTAGCCGCGCCACTCCGACCAGGACTGCACGCTGTTGGGGGCGAACTCGTCCCGGTCATGGTGCCAGGCGCCGTTGGGCAGTCCGGCCGCCACCTGGTCGCCGTACAGATAGGTGGTGACCGCAGGAGGGCCGCCGCCCGTGGTGTCCCGCTCCTCGACCTTGGTGGTCAGCCATTTGTGGAAGACGGCGAACCCGGCGGTCCCGCCCTCGGGGGAGTGCCAGTGCGGGAAGCAGTCGCGGGAGTTCTCATCCCAGTGGGGTGGGTCCGGGATCGGGTTCGGGCACGGATGGGGCTGCCCGTAGGTGACGATGGTCTGCCCGCCGTACTCGTTGGTCACCGCCGCGATCCGGAAGTGCGGCATCGCCGACAGCGTGCCGCCCGCGGTGTCGATCCGGTTGTTCAGCAGCACGGGGAAGAACGTGACCGGGGGCAGCGGGATCTTCGGCTGGGCCGACATCCCGGTGCGCTGGATGTGGGTGAGATAGAGCTTCTGGTCCCCGGGCCTCGCGGCGTCGGGATCGGGGAACGCGTGGCTCAGCGTGATCCGGTCGACAGGGGTGAAATCACCGTCGTTGACCTCCGTCCGGATCTCGGTGTAGCGCAGCGTGGTGAAGAAGGCCGGCGCGTGCTGGGAGCACACCGCGGTGAAACACATCAGGTCCACCGGGGTGTCGGGATAGTCGGCGGCGGTGGCCGCGGTCGGCGCCGGGCAGCCGTCGAGCGTGACGCAGCGGTAGTCGTGGTCGAACTCCACGCTCGCCGCGGGGGTGACGTCTCCCGGGGCCTTGCGCTTGCCGTACTTGACCCGCTTCAGCACGCCGGAGCGGACATATTCGGTGTGCTCGAAGCCCGGCCAGCCGTTCAGCGCCGCGTAGTGACCCACTTCCTGCTCGTACTCCCACTGCTGCACGTTGCCGTGGGGGTCGACGACGATGTCCAGGTTCCACCGCCAGGCCTGTACGCACCAGGGCAGCGGAGTGGCGTCGTGGCACGGCTCGCCGGCGTCGTCGCCGAAGACCGGCACCGTCCACGCCGACCGGGTCTCCACGCCCACGTCCGGGTTGGCGCCCAGGCCGAAGAAGTACTGCACGCCGTCGGGCGTCGTCACCCTCCAGTGCTCGCCGTCGTTGTCACCGTTGTCGGCGCCGGTGAGCAGTTCGACGCGCCAGCGCGGGTCGTCCTTCAGCCGCCATTGGCGGGGAGTGGTGCCGGGCACCGGCACCAGCTCGCCGGACCGGCCGTTCAGCGAGATCGTCGCGTTGTCGGACTTCCAGCACAGGTCATCGCTGACCTGCCCGTCGTCGCGGCAGGACGTGTAACGGCGCTCGATGAAGGAGTCGGCCAGGCCGCCCCAGCCGAGCCCGATCTGCCCGCTCTGGGTGTTCCGGCCGGAGACCAGGCCGTCGATGGCGGCCGAGGAGTACGAAAGCCCGAACTGCGGCGTCGGCCCGGCGGGCGCCTCCGGCAACGGCACGGTGTAGGTGTAGGAGAAGTTGCCCGATCCGGTGGACACCTGCCAGTCGCCCGCCAGCGACAGCGGGGTGGCCTTGAACGTGCCTTCCTCGCCGTCCGGCCCGGCGGTCACCGCGAACACGCCGGCCGGCACGCGCGCGGTCAGCCGGGTGCCCGTCCTCTTCGCGGGCACGGCGACGCGGCCGGAGGCGCCGCGCAGGCTCGGGCGGCCGGTGCCGGCCGGCGTACAGGTGCCGGTGGGAGCGCAATCGGGCAACCGCACCAGCCTGAGCCGGTCGGCGTAGCCCGCGCCGAAGCGCTCGGCGAACGCGCTGTAGTCGACGGAGACGTCGCTTTCTGCGGAGGCGCGGAAGACGAACCCGGACACGCCCGCCCGCTCCGCGGCGGCCGCGTCCAGCACCTCCACCTGCGCGGTCCGCCCGGGCGTGCCGCTCACCTCCAGCGGTCCGACCCGCACCGGGCGCTCCCCCAAGGACACCGAGGCCGACGTCGCCGCGGGCAACGCGGTCCTGGTCGCCGGCTTGCCGGCGGTGCTGCGTACCAGCTCGGCCGGCCGGACCGGCGTGACCGGCGGCGAGCCGGGCGCCCGCCCGTCCCCCTCGGCCTGCCGCAGAGCGGCCTGCCAATCCAGGGCAGGCGGGGCGGACGCCTCGGCTGACGGCGCCGGCGCGAGGCCCACGCTCGTCAGGACCAATAAGACGACGATCAGCAACCGGAGCGGAAGTGCGACAGGCGAACACCCGGACATGGCCTCTCCCGGAAGGGTGCGCAGGACCTGAGGACCTGCGGTGGGGTCACCGCTCAGCGATCACGGAAGGGACTGCGGCGGGGTCACCGCACAGTGATCACGAAACTGGACCGGAGGGTCGGCGCGCGGGTTGTCCGCGGCTAACACATGATGGCAACAACCCCTGTCAATGGATCTATGTACTTTCTTCCAGCGGCTTGCCACGCTGGTGGCCTTGAGCGCGATTCCTCTCGGAGGCTCTGGTGGAGCTTCTTCTGCTCGGACCTGTCCAGGCCCTCGTCGACGGTCACCCGATCGACCTCGGGGTGCGGCGGCAACGCTTCGTCCTCGCGGCGCTGGCGCTGGAGGTCAACAAGCCGGTGACGACCGAGCGGCTGGTCGACCTGTTGTGGCAGGGTGCTCCGCCGTCGTCCGCGCGCGGCATCGTCCACACCTGCATCAGCTCGCTGCGGACGATGCTGGCCCGCGCTCAGGCCGGCGGCGGCGCGGTGAGCCTGCAACGTCAGGGGTCGGCCTACCTGTTGCGCTGCGATCCGGCCCGCATCGACGTGCACCGCTTCCGCGACCTGATCGGCCGGGCGCACCACAGCCACGATCAGGATCGAGTCGTGCTGCTCGGCCAGGCGCTGGCGCTGTGGCGTGGCCCGGCCATGGCCGGCACGGCCTCCGACGACGTGCGGGCGCGGTTGTGCGCGGACCTGGAAGAGTCACGGCTGAACGCCCTTGAGGACCGCATCGACGCGCGACTCCGCCTGGGCCACGAGCAGGGACTGCTCGAAGAGGCGCTGGCCGCCGGCAGCGAGCATCCCCGCCGCCCCCGCCTGATCGGCGCGCTCATGCGGGCCCTGCACCACGGTGGCCGCACCGCCGAAGCCCTGCACGTCTACCAGCGGTTCCGCCGCGACCTCCGCGACGAGTTCGGCCTGGACCCGCCGGCGTCCCTGGTGAACCTGCACCTGGCCCTCCTGCGGGCCGGACCCGCACCGCACCGCGTCCCGGCGCCGGCGTCCGGCTCCCTGCCCGAGCACCCGGCGCAACTGCCGGCCGACCTGACCAGCTTCACCGGTCGTACGACCGAGCTGGACCGGCTCCTGACCCTGGTGTCCGATCTCCGCCCCGCCACCGTGGTGATCACCGCCATCGACGGGATGGCCGGCATCGGCAAGACCACGCTGGCCGTCCACGCCGCACACCGGATGACACGGTCCTATCCGGACGGGCAGATCTTCGTGGATCTGCACGGCTTCACCCACGGCGTGACACCGGTGGCGCCGGGCGCGGCGCTGGACCGCCTGCTGCGGGCCTTCGGCATCCCCGGCGGGCAGATTCCGCAGGATCTCGATGAACGTTCCGCGATGTGGCGCAGCGTCCTGTCCCGCCGGCGCGTCCTGATCGTGCTGGACAACGCCGCCGACGAACCACAGATCCGGCCCCTGCTGCCCGGCAGCGCCGACTGCCTGGTGATGGTGACCAGCCGCCGCCTGCTCACCGGACTGGACGACGCGCACCAGCTCACCCTCAACACCCTGTCCACCGGCGACGCGCTCATGCTGTTCTCCCGCGTCACCGGCCACCCGCCCGAGGACCCGGCGGCCGGCGACCTCGCCCAGACCGTCGTCGAGTTGTGCGACGGGCTGCCGCTGGCGATCAGGATCGTCGGCGCCCGCTGCCGTGGGCGGCCCGCGGCCGCCCTGACCGATCTGGCCAGGCGATTACACGCCGGGCACCTTCTGGTGACCGAGCTCACCGCCGGGGGACGCAGTGTGGCCGCCGCGCTCAGCTTGTCATCCGACCGGCTGCCCAAGGCTCAGCGCCGCCTGTTCGCCCTGCTCAGCCTGCACCCGGGAGGTCAGTTCGACGCGCCGGCGGCCGCCGCGCTGGCTGCGGCCGGGCTGGAGGAGGCCAGACGGGCCCTGGACGGGCTGCTGCAGGCCAGCATGATCGGCGAGCCCGCACCGGGCCGCTATCAGCTGCACGATCTTCTCCGCTCCCACGCCGCCGAGATCGTGGACGGGGAGATGTCCGCGGCGGAGCGGCGGGCCGCCCAGACGCGCGTGCTGGACCACTACACGTGCACCGTCGCGGCCGCCATGGACGTGATCGCCCCGCACGAGAAGATCCGCCGTCCCCGGATGCCCCCGCCGGCGACGCTGCCGGCGCCCTTCGCCGACGCCGGCGCCGCGGTCCGATGGTTGCGGACCGAGCTGCCCACCCTGCTCAGATGCGCGGGCCTCGCGGCACGGGGCGACTGGCCGGATCACGTCGGTCATCTGTCGACGTTTCTCTGGCGCTACCTGGACGAGCACGGTCATTACACCGACGCGCTGCACCTGCACACCCTGGCCCTGGAGGCGACCCGCGGCCGGGATCCGGCGGGGGAGGCGCGGGCGCGCGGCCGGCTGGGCACCGTGCACTGGCGGCTGGGCCGCTACGAGGAGGCGATCGCCTACCTGAGCCAGTCGGTCGACCTCAGCCGTCAGGTCGGCGATCTGCCGGGCGAAGCGGGAATCCTGATCTACCTGGGCGCCGGGTACTGGCGGCTGGGCCGCTATCCGGAGGCGATCCGCTATCTGGAGTCAGCCCTCCAGATCACCCACCAGATCGGCGACGGGGTCAGCGAAGCCTACGCCCGGACCGCGCTCAGTGCCATCCACCTGCGGCAGGGCCTCTGCGCCCGGGCCGTCGAAGAGAGCAGGCAGGCACTGGACCTGCAGCGGCAGGCGGGCAACCAGGTCGGTGAGGGCATCGCGCTGAACAACCTCGCGGTCGCGTACTGGCGCTGGGGCCACTACCGGCAGGCGATCGAACCGCTCACGCAGGCGCTCGCCGTCAGCCGGAACGTCGGAGACCGGGCCACCGAAGGTCACGCCCTGGACGGGCTCGGCTACGTGTACGGCCGGCTCGGCGCGCCGGAACGCGGCCTGGAACATCTGGAGCGGGCCCTCGCCATCCAGCGCGAGATCGGCAACCGGGCGGGTGAGGTGGCCGCGACAGCCCATCTGGGATTCGTCCAGGGGCGGATGGGGCACCACGAACACGCGCTGGAGAGCCTGCACCAGGCGCTCGACCTCAGCCGCAGCACCGGCGAGCGCGTCCTGGAGGCCGAGACGCTCAACTGGATCGGCGAGGTCGCCCGGGTGGCCGGACAAGGCCGGCAGGCACTGGTCTACTTTCTGGACGCGCTCGCGCTGGCGACGGACCTCGGCAACCGGATGGAGCAGGCCCGCGCGCACCGCAATCTCGCCTACGCCCACCGCGACCTGGGCCACAGCGCCCGCTCCGCCGAGCACGCCCGGACCGCCACGGCGCTGTTCTCCGAGCTGGACGCTCCTGAGCGGGTGCGCGGGCTCGCCGCGAGCGGGGGCTCCGGCATGCAGGCCATGACCGGAAGCGCGGGCACGAGCGCGAACGCGGGCACGAACGCGGGCACGAACGCGGGCACGAACGCGGGCACGAACGCGCACGAACGCGGGGACTGACGGGCCGCGTTAGCATGACGTTTCTCGCACACTCGAAGGGAACCCCCCGCAGGTCAACGGCCGGCGGTGTGCTGGTCCGCACGTGCGGAAGCGCGCGCCGTGACCTCCCGGCGCGCGCTCGCGTCCTCGTCGTTACTCGTTCGTGTAGATCAGGTGCAGCACGCCCGTGCTGAACGTCGTCGAGCCCACCAGCTTCAGCGGGACCTTGGCCGAGCCCTCGAACACCCGCTGGCCGGTGCCGAGCACGACGGGGTGCACCAGCAGGTGCAGCTCGTCGATCAGTCCCTCCGCCAGCAACGATCGCACCAGCGTCCCGCTGCCGGTGATGCCCAGGTTCTGCTCGGCCTTCAGCGCACGTAACCGGTCGTACACGTCGGCGCCGCCGAGCACGGTGGTGTTCTCCCAGGTGGCCTGGGTCAGCGTGTTGGACACCACGTACTTCTGGGTGCCGTTCATCTGCTTGGTCATCGGGTCGTCGGCGTCCGCGTTGGGCCAGTAGCCCGCGAACTCGTCGTAGGTGCGGCGGCCGAGCAGCATGGCGTCGTTGCCGCCCATGAGCGCGCCGACCGCGCCGCCCATCTCGTCGTTGAAGTAGCCGAAGTGCCACGTGTCCGGGGCCTCGGTCACGCCGTCGAGCGAGACGAACAGGCCGGATTTGATGCTTCCCATGTCAGAACTCCTCAGGGGTCAGGCGGGCAGGCCGTCGAGCCAGGCTCGCCATGCTTGCGCGGTGTCGGTGTCGTCTTGCCGGAAAAAGTGGTGCCCCAGGACGATCGAGCCGAAGTAGCCCTGGATGAAGCGGTAGAGCGCGTCGGGCGCCCGGATGCCGAGGGCCTGCGCGTTGACGAAGTCGACGACTCCCTCGATGGCCGGCAGCCCGGGCACGGTGATCCGGGCCGGGTCTCCGACCCGGGGCGAGTCGGTCAGGCCCAGGGCCCGGTGCAGTCCGGACCAGGTGGCCGGCCAGTCGGTCACGGGCGGTCCCGACACGTTGATCGAGTGCCCGGCCCGGCCGGCGAAGTGGTCGAGGTAGGCCACGAGCGTCGCGAAGTACATCGCCCCGCCGAGGCTCATGGCCTCGAATTCGGTCTCCCAGTCGTCGCCGGGCAGGAAGCCGTTCGACACCAGCCGCACCACGGTGCTGCCCTGGTCGCGGCCCTCGATGATGTACTCGTAGGCGATGAACCGGCCGTCCGGGCCATCGGTGCCGCGGTGCGCGAACCGGTGCGGCGGCTCCCACCCGGTGACGGCGGAGTCCATGGTGAACGATCCCATCGACGTGCGGACCGCGCCGTCCGGGCCGGGGTCCACCTCGTTGCGGCCCATGAACCACGAGTCGAGCCCCGGGCCGGTGGCGATGGCCTCCCACACCTCCTCGACGCTCGCTCCGACCGTCGCCTCGTCGCGCTGCTCCCAGTGGTGACCCACGTCAGGACTCTTTCCTCTCGTTGGCGGACGGCTTGGTGTCGTCGCTCGCGGGCTGCGGGATGGACGGGTGGACGGCCAGGATGACCCGGTAGGCCCGGCCGCCGGCCGCCTTCTCGTCGTGGTATTTGGCGACCAGCCCGGTCACCGCGTTGGTGAGCTCCTCCGCGAAGGCGGCACGGTCGGCCGCCGTGGCGAACCGCACCTCCCCGTCGAGCGCGTAGGTCGCCACCCGCTTGCCGGCCTTGGTCGCCCCGGTGATGAGCGTGCCGACGTCGCGCACCAGCCGCGCGCCCACCGCCAGCAGCCAGCGCGCCGAGAGCCGGTCCGGCGACCGCGCCGGGTCCGGCTCGACCGCGGCGAGCGCCGCCGGCGAGATGACGTACGACGACGCCGTCGCCTGGAGCACCCGCTCGGTCATGTTGCCCTTGCGCCGCTCCTCGACCAGCTCGATCAGGCCGTGCCGCTCCAGCTCCCGCAGGTGGTAGTTCACCTTCTGCCGGGGTTGCCCGACCCGGGCCGCCAGGCTGCTCGCCGAGCCGGGCTGGATCAGCTCGGCCAGCAGCCGCGCCCGAATCGGGTCCAGCGTGATTCCCGCCGTCGCCGCGTCCTCGATCACCGCCACTTCCCACATACCGGAAGCTTCTCAAGGACAATTATTTTTGTCAAGACAAAACTATCCGTCGGCGGTGCGGATGTGCGTCGCCCGCTTTCGTGACCCCAGTCGGTTGTCCGATATGTTCTCTTTCGGTCATGTCAATGCTCGGTCGGCCTTGGGGGACGATGCCGGTGCGCGGAAAGTTGCCGATCGCGGCTCTCGTCTTGAGCCTGTCCGGCTGCGGTGTGATCCCCGGGACCTTCGCGCTGCCCGCCGACGCGCCCACGCCCACGCCGGCCCCGTCACAGGCCACCTCACCGCCGCCTTCGCCGGCCCCCACCGCGCCGCCCACGAGCGCCGCCCCCACCCCCTCCGCGTCCAGGGCGGCCCTGACCAGTGCGCAGGCCAAGCAGGCTGTGCGGACGTGGGTGGGCAAGTACAACGCGACGCTCAAGAGGTCCAAGTGGTGGAATTCGGACGCCCGGGTCGACGCGCTGTTCACCGAGGCGGCGCTGTACGAGGCCGTGGTCGAAGGCAACCACGAGTCCTTCAAGTGGCCGCCGGGGCACAAGCCGATCAACCTGACCGGCACCCCGGCGATCTACCTGCCCAGGCCGGAGCAGCAGCCGTCGATCGGTGACTGGTTCATCGCGCAGGCGACCTACAAGGACGTCAAGGGTTATGCCCGCCCGCACGTGCTCGCGTTCTTCCGGGCCCCAGGGAAGCCCTTCAGGCTGGCCGTCGTGACCCCGATCCACTGGGGCCAGAAGATGCCCAAGCCGAAGCTCGACGCCGACGGCTACATCACCGACATGGACAACGCCATGGCGCGCCCGGTCGCGCAGGAGTACCTGAACTTCTGGAACGACGAGAAAAAGGAGGGCGATTCCGGCTACCGCCTGGCCAAGAACAGCTACAGCCGCAAGGCGTTCCCCCAGGTGCACAAGGGACTGTACGCCTCGTTCGCCGAACACAGCGCGGTCTTCGGTTTCCGTACGGCGGACGGTGGCTCGTTCTTCCTGTTCGGCCTGCTCAACGCGCCCAAGAACGTCATGCAGGTGCTGAGCGAAGCGCTGCTGGTGCCCAAGGGCAGCAAGACCATCCAGGAACTGGGCGCCAACTGGTTCGCCTAGCGCGGGGCTAGCGCTCGCTGCGCAGCAGGCGCACCGCTTCCAGTGCCAGTGCCAGGTCCACGATGTCCCGGGGCCGCGCGAGTGAGCGCCCGGTGAGCTGCTCGATCCTGCGGACCCGGTTGATGATCGTGTTGCGGTGGCAGAACAGCCGTCCCGCGGCCCTGGCGGCCGAGCCGTCGCAGGCGAGCCACGTCTCCAGCGTCGTCAGCAGGGTGTCCCGGTCGGCGGGGTCGAGCGCGAGCAGCCGCCCGAGCGCGCCGTCCACGAGGTGGCCGGTGACGTCGGGCTGACTGATCATCAGCACCGCCGGGACCCGCTCGTCCAGCCGGGCGATCTCCGGTCCGCCGTCCACGCAGGTCCGCATGGCCAGGGAGGCGAGGTCGTGTGCGGTCCGCATCTGGTCCAGGCCGTCCACGACCGGGCTCACGCCCGCCACGCCGCTGACGATGAGGCTGAGCTCCTGGCACAACTCGTCCAGCGTGGCCTGGCCGAGCGCGACCACGGCGACCTCGTGCCCGGGGCGCATCCGCCACAGCAGCCGCATGGCGCCCAGGGTCGCGGGCAGCCGCACGTCCTGGTGGTGGCGGAAGCGGGGGAAGCGCACGGTGACGACGGCGTAGCGGCCCCGTTCGGCCAGGTCGAGCGCCGCGGCGGCGGCCCGCACGATCCCGGTGTCGGCGGTGCCGTCGAGCAGCGCGTCCAGGAGGGCGTTGACCCGCTCCTGGCTGCGGCCGAGTATCTCCTGCTCGCGCCTGCTGTAGATGTCGCAGGCCACCATGGACTGCCGGTCGATCGCGTGCCACACGTGGCTGGCCGCGCGGACCAGGACGGCCAGGCTGTCGGGGCGCTCGCGCTCCATGTGCTCCACGATCGCCGACCAGGTGACCTGGCCGGCCAGGCGGTACATGCGTAACAGGGAGTCCAGCGGCACTCCCTGCTCGCCCCGGCGCTGCGCCATGGCCGCGGTGAAGGCCAGGTCGCGCCGCTCCGAGGGCTTCTGCAGGATCGCGGTGAGGCCCAGGCGCATGCCTTCGAGGGTGCTCTTCCAGTGCTCGTCGTAGGGGACGCAGGAGCAGTAGACCATGTCGCTGCCACGCGTCCGGCTGACCAGTTCGTCCGTGAGCTCGGGCAGGCGTTCGAGCAGGGCCTGGGCGGCGGTGCGCAACGTCTGGCGGACGTCCTCGTCCACGACGGTAGGGGGACGCATCCCTCGAGGCTGTCATCCGCGCCCGCTCTAGAACAAGGCTCTGTAGCGTTTTGTGATCTGCCGTTGTGCGGCTGCACAACAAGCCCCGGGCCGCGGTGGGCAGCGCGCCTGATTTCACCGTGGCATCTGGACGACGGTGCACGTCAGCGGTTTGGGTGAGCCGACATGGGGTCTTGTGAGGACATCGAATGGCGGAGCTGACAGTCGACGATCTCGTAGTGGACTACGGTCCCGTCCGGGCTCTGGACGGGGTCTCCATGCGCGTTCCGTCCGGCTCGGTCGTCGCCGTGCTCGGCGCGAACGGCGCGGGCAAGACGACACTGCTGCGTGCCGTGTCGGGAACGCTCCGATTCCAGCGCGGCCGGGTGGCCAGGGGCACGATCGGCCTCGACGGCGCGCGCGTCGACGGGGTGCCCGCCGCCACCGTGGTCCGGCGGGGCGTCACGCACGTGCCCGAGGGCCGCCGCGTGTTCGCCCGCATGACGGTGGAGGAGAACCTGCGCGCGGGTGGCCTGGGCACCCCGCGCCGGGCCGCGAGCCGGGCCAGAGGGCGGGTACGCGAGTTGTTCCCGGTCCTGGCCGAGCGGGCCCACCAGCGTGCGGGGCTGCTGTCGGGCGGCGAGCAGCAGATGCTGGCCATCGGCAGGGCGCTGATGGCCGAGCCGTCGGTCCTGCTGCTCGACGAGCCGACGCTCGGCCTGGCGCCGCAGATGGCGGCCAGGATCGCCGCGACGATCAAGACGATCAACGAGGCGGGCACCTCGGTGCTCCTCGTCGAGCAGAACGTCGCCACGGCGCTGTCGCTGGCCTCCTACGCGTACGTGCTCGAGGTCGGCTCGGTCACGCTGGAGGGGCCCGCGGCCACGCTCGCGGACAGCGACGAGGTCAGGCGCCGTTACCTGGGCGTCGGCGAGGAGACCCCGGCCCTGGAGGCCAGGGCCGGGTTGTCGAGGTGGTCCGCGTGACCACGACATACCAACTGGACGGTACGCCCGTGCTGGAGGCCCGCGACGTGACGGTCCGCTTCGCGGGCCTGACCGCGCTCGACGGCGTCAGCTTCACGGTCGAGCCCGGCACGGTGCACGCGATCATCGGGCCCAACGGAGCCGGCAAGTCCACCTGCTTCAACGTGTTGTCCGGGGTCTACAAAGCCACCTCGGGCAGCGTGCGGTTCGGCCGGGACGAGCTCACCGCCCTGCGCCCGCACCAGGTGGCGGCGCTCGGCGTCGCGCGCACCTTCCAGAACATCGCGCTCTCGCCCCGCCTGCCGGTGCGGGACAACCTGCTGCTGAGCCGTCACCGGCTCACCCGCGCCGGCTTCGTGTCGGCCGGGCTCGGCCTGCCACGCGCCCGCCGCGAGGAGCGCGCCCACACCGCCAGGGTGGCGGAGATCGCCGAGTTCGTCGGGATCGCCGGCCTGCTGGCCACGCCGGTCGGCCTCCTCCCGTACGGCGTGCAGAAGCGGGTGGAGCTGGCCAGGGCGCTGGCGATGGAGCCCCGGCTGCTCCTGCTCGACGAGCCGGTCGCCGGGATGAACAGCGGCGAGCGGGTGGAGATGGCCGAGCTGATCGTGTCGGTCAAGGAGAGCCTGGGGATCTCCATCCTCCTGGTCGAGCACGACATGGGCATGGTCATGCGGCTGGCCGACCGGGTCACCGTCCTCGACTTCGGCCGCCGCATCGCCGACGGCCCGCCCGCCGAGGTGCAGAACGACCCCAAGGTCATCGGCGCGTACCTGGGCACAGAGGAGGTTGTGTGATCACGTTCCTGGAGCTTCTCGTCAACGGGATCTCCATCGGGGCCGTCTACGCGCTGATCGCGCTCGGCTTCGTCGTCATCTTCAAGGCGACGGAGGTGGTCAACTTCGCGCACGCCTCGCTGCTGCTGGCCGGCGGCTACGTGGTGGCGCGGCTGCACCCGTACGTCGGCTTCTGGCTCGCCCTGCTGATCGGCATCGCCGCGGCCGCGATCATCGGCGCGCTGGTGGAGTTCCTGGTGATCCGCCGGTCCAAGGCGGGCTCGCACAGCGTGCTGGCCATCGTGACCATCGGCGTGGACATCGTGCTGACCACCGAGCTCACCCGGCGGATCGGCACCGAGGTGCTGGCCATGGGCGACCCGTGGGAGTCGCGCGTGCTGCACATCGGGGGGATCACGATCGCCGAGACCAGGATCGTCGCGCTGGTCACCGCCGGCGTGCTGATCGGGGCCTTCCTGCTGGCGTTCAAGTTCACCGGCTGGGGGGTGGCGATGCGGGCCACCGCCGAGGACCCCGAGACCGCCGCCCTCATGGGGGTGCGGCTGGGCCGCATCTCGCTCAGCGCCTGGGCGGTGGCCGGCGCCCTGGCGGCGGTGGCCGCGCTGTTCCTGTGCGTCTTCCCCACGCCGGGCCTGGACCGCAGCTCCTCCCTGGCCGCGCTCAAGGCCTTTCCCGCCGCCATACTCGGCGGCCTCGACTCCACCACGGGCGCCCTGGTCGGCGGCCTGATCGTGGGCGTCACCGAGGCGCTGATGACCGGCTACCAGAACGACCTGTCCTTCCTGGGCAGAGGGATCGGCGACGTCGCGCCGTTCCTGATCATGATCGTGGTCCTGCTGCTGCGGCCCGCGGGCCTGTTCGGGACCAAGGAGCTGGCCCGTGTCTAAGATCATCGGCCTGTCCGCCGTCCTGCTCGTCTTCGTGGCCGTCCCCTTCTACCTGGAGGGCTTCTGGCTGCAGGCCGGCCTGTTCGCCATGTCGGCCGCGATCGGCGCGATCGGCATCAACCTGCTGACCGGCGCCACCGGGCAACTCTCGATGGGGCACGCGTTCTTCCTGGCCGTGGGCGCCTACGCCTACGTGTACTTCGCCGCCGAGCCCACCCGCACCCTGGGCGGCCTGGGTCTGCCCACCCCGCTGGCCGCGGTGCTCGCCGTCGTGGTCGCCGGGGCGGCGGGCGGGTTGTTCAGCCCGATCGCCGGCCGGCTCAAGGGCGCCTATCTGGGCATCGCCACGCTGGCGCTCATCTTCGGCGGCCAGCACCTGCTGTTCAACGCCGAGCCGGTGACGGGCGGGTTCAACGGCCGGGCCGTGCCGGCCATGGAGATCTTCGGTCTCACCTTCGCCGACGCGCCCGAACTGGTCATCGCGAACGTGCCGTTCGGGGTGCTGGAGCGGCTCTGGTTCCTGGGCGGGCTGGTGCTGCTCGGGGCGGCGCTGTTCGCCCGCGGGGTGCTGCGCGGCCGTCCGGGGCGGGCCATGAACACCATCCGCGACCACGAGATCGCGGCCGGGGTGATGGGCGTGCCCGTCACCCGCTACCGGGCCGGCGTGTTCGTGTTGTCGTCCATGTACGGCGGCCTCGCGGGCGTGCTGCTCGCCCTGGTCTTCCAGCGGACCGTGCCGGACTACTTCGGCATCCTGCTCTCCCTCGACTACCTCGCGATGATCGTGATCGGCGGGCTCGGGTCCGTGGGCGGCGCGGTGATCGGCGCCGTCGTCGTCTCGCTGCTGCCGCACCTGCTCACCCGCTACAGCGACGCCATCCCGCTGGTGGCCGCGCCGGGCTCGGCCGGCGTCTCCCCGTCCGAGGCCGCCCGCATCCTGTACGGCGCGGTCGTGGTCACCGTCGTGCTCTTCCTCCCGGGCGGCCTGCTGGGCCTGCTCCGTTCGCTTCGCCGGCGGTTGTCCGGCCTCCGCTTGTCCCTGTCACCCACTCCGTCCCCCGACACCAGGAGCTCACATGTCCCGTAACCGCACGGCCGCCCTGGCCGCGCTCGTGGCGCTGGGGCTGGCCGCCACCGCCTGTGCCAGCGACAAGGCCACCGGTGGCGCCGCCTCGGCGCCCGCCACCGCCGCCGGCGACGGCGTCAAGACCGGCCCCGGCGTGACCGCCGACACGATCGGCCTCAGCCTCCTCACCGACCTGACCGGCCCCTACGCCTCGCTCGGCAAGAGCCTCACCCAGGCGCAGCAGCTCTACTTCGAGCAGATCAACCAGGCGGGCGGCATCTGCGGGCGGAAGATCGAGACCATCGTGCGCGACCACGGCTACGACGCGCAGAAGGCGATGGCCTCCTACGCCGAGGTCGCGCCGAAGACGGCCGCGATCCCGCAGTTCATCGGCTCGCCGATGGTGACCGCGCTGAAGGAGAAGATCACCGCCGACAAGATCCTCACCCTGCCCATGGCGTGGGCGACCGGCCTGCTCGGCAGCGAGGCCATCCAGGTCACCGGCACCACGTATGACGTCGACATGGTCAACGGCGTCGAGTTCCTGACGAAGGAGAAGGGCATCAAGGCCGGCGACAAGATCGGTCACCTGTACTTCGAGGGCGACTATGGCGAGAGCGCACTCGCCGGGTCCAAGTACGCCTCGGACAAGCTCGGGCTCTCCCTGGTCGAGCAGAAGATCAAGGCGACGGACCAGGACATGACCGCCCAGGTGGCGGCGTTCAAGAAGGCGGGGGTCAAGGCCGTGCTGGTCTCGGTCGGCCCGCGCCAGGCCGCCTCGCTGGTGGGCGTCGCCCTGGCGGGCGGCATGGACGTGCCCTTCGTGGGCAGCAACTCCGCCTACAGCCCGCAACTGCTGGCGACCCCGGCGGCGCCCGCGCTGCTGAAGGACTTCTACTACGTGACCGCGGGCGCGCCCATCAGCGCGCCGCTGCCCGCCTACCAGAAGCTCATCACCGACTACCAGGCCAAGTACGCCGGCCAGCCCCTGGACAGCGGCGTCGCGGCCGGCTGGACCGCGGCCATCATCGTCGGCGACGCGCTGCGCAAGGCGTGCGAGGCCAAGGACCTCAGCCGGGAGGGCATCGTCGCGGCCCACCGGGGGCAGAAGGCGTGGGAGGCCGGGCTGGGCGGGACGCCCATGGACTTCAGCGTCTACGACCAGCCCGCCTCGCGCTCCTCCTACATCGTCAAGCCGGACAAGAACGCGGTCGGCGGCGCGACGATCTTCAAGGAAGCGGCCGTGTCCGACCTGGCCAAGGGATACTCCGTGCCGCCGGCCGGCTGATCGTGGCCGCGTTACTGGAGGTCGGCGGGCTCACCGTGCGGTTCGGCGGGGTCGCCGCCCTGTCGGGCATCGATCTGTCCGTCCGGCAGGGTGAGCTCCTGGGGGTCATCGGGCCCAACGGCGCGGGCAAGAGCACCTTGTTCGACTGCCTGACCAGGCGGTGCGGGCCGCAGGAAGGCTCGATGCGCCTCGGCGGCGAGGACCTCACCCGCCTGCCCGCCCACCTCGTGGCCGAACGCGGCATCGCCCGTACCTTCCAGAACACCGCCCTGTTCCCCGGCCTGTCGGTGCGCGAGAACGTCATGACCGGCGCGCACCGGCACGGCCGGGCGGGGTTCTGGGCCGCGGCGCTCGGCCGGGCCACGGGCGAGGAACGGCGGCTGCGGGCCATGGCCGACACGCTGCTGGACCGGTTCGGCCTGGCGGACTACGCCGACCATCCGGCCGGCGGCCTGCCGTACGGGCTGACGAAACGGGCCGAGATCGCGCGGGCGCTGGCGTCCGGCCCGCGGCTGCTGCTGCTCGACGAGCCCGCGAGCGGGCTCGCCCCCGGCGAGGTGCCGGCGCTCGCCACCCTGATCAGCCAGATCCACCGCGAAAGCGGCGTCACGATCATCGTCGTGGAGCACCACATGGACTTCGTTCTCGCACTGTGCCGCCGGATCGTCTGCCTTGAGCTGGGCCGGAAGATCGCTGACGGCCCGGTCGGCGCGGTCCGGCAGGACCCGGGCGTCATCGCCGCCTGCATGGGGGTGGTCCGGTGAGCGGCCTCGACGTGCGGGGGCTGCGCGCCGGCTACGGCGCGGCCCGGGTGCTGCACGGCGTCGACCTCGTCGCCGGCGACAACGAGATCGTGGTGCTGCTCGGTCCCAACGGCGCGGGCAAGACCACGCTGCTGCGCGCGCTGTCCGGGCTGGTCGGCGGGCGCGGGGCGGCCACCCTCGACGGGGTCGCGCTGCTGGGCCGCGCGCCCGAGGAGATCGCCAGGCTCGGCGTCGCCCACGTCACCCAGGAGGGCGGCACGTTCGGGCCGCTCACCGTGGAGGAGAACCTGCGCGTCGGGGCACAGGCCCGCCGGCGGCCGCGCGGCGGCGTCAGCGAGGACGTGGCGCGGGTGTTCACCTACTTCCCCGTCCTCCAGGCGCACCTGGGCCGGCCCGCCGGCACGCTGAGCGGCGGGGAGCAGCGGATGCTGGCCATCGGCCGGGCGCTAGTGGCCAGGCCGCGGCTGCTGCTCCTGGACGAGCCCACGCGCGGCCTGGCGCCGCAGGCCAGAAGCAGGTTGTTCGGCACCATCCACGCCATCAACAGGCACGAGGGAACCATCATGATCATCGTCGAGCACAACGTGGCGGCGGCGCTGGAGGTGGCGCACCGGGCCTATCTCGTCGAGTCGGGCCGGATCGCCGACCTGCGGGCCCGCCGGGGGTGGTGACCAGGTGTTCTTCCAGCAGATGATGGAAGGGCTGGGCGCGGGCGCGGGATACGCCGCCCTCGCGCTGGCCCTGGTGCTCACCTACCGGTTCACCGGCATCGTGAACTTCGCGCAGGGCGAGCTGGCCATGCTCGCCACCTACGTGGCCTGGCAACTGGTCGACTCCGGCATGCCGTACTGGGTGGCGCTGCCCGTCACCGTCGCCATCGCGTTCCTGGCCGGAGTCGTGACCGAGCGGGCCGTCATCCGGCGGGTGGAGAAGGGCGCGGGCGAGACCGCGCTCGTGGTGACGACGATCGGCCTGTACGTCCTGGTGAACGCGATCGCCGCGCTGGTGTGGACCTCGGCCCTGCGCTCCTTTCCCAGCCCGTTCCCCGACGGCCCGGCCGGGGCCGCCGCGCTCGCGGCCGCGTGCGTCGCCGGGCTGGTGCTCGGCGCGGTGGCCCTGCTGGTCCGCCGCACCGGCCTCGGCCTGGTGATGCGCGCCGTCGCCGCGGACCCGCGTTCGGCCCGGTTGTCGGGGGTCCGGGTCGGACGCGTGCTGGCCCTGGGCTGGGGCGCCGCCTCGGCCGTCGGCGCGGTCTCCGGCGTCCTGCTCGCTCCGATCCTCTTCCTGGAGCCCTCCATGATGACCGGCGTGCTGGTCTACTCCTTCGCCGCCGCCACGCTCGGCGGCTTCGACAGCGCGCTGGGCGCGGTCGCCGGCGGGCTGATCGTCGGCGTCACCGAGACCCTGGCGGGCACGTACCTCGGCTTCGTCGGAGCAGATCTGAAGATCGCGGTGCCGCTGGTGCTCATCGTCGCGGTGCTGCTCCTGCGACCGCAGGGCCTATTCGGCTCGGCGCCCGTGGAGCGGGCGTGAACACGGTCGCGGCCGGTCACCGCAGGCTGCCCGTCGGTCAGGTGGCCGGTGACCGGCGGCAGACGTGGCCGTGGCGGCGCGCCGGGCTGGGCGCGGTGGCGGTGGCCGCCGTGGCGCTGCCGTTCGTGCTGCCGCCGTACCCGCTGTTCCAGGCCACCCTGGTGCTGATCTACGCCATCGCGCTGCTCGGCCTGGACCTGGTGGTCGGGCACGGCGGGCAGATCTCCCTGGGCCATGGCGCGTTCTTCGGCGTCGGCGCGTACACGGCGGCCGTCATGATCGCGCAGCTCGGCCTGCCGTACCCGCTGACCCTGCCCGTCGCGGCGCTGCTCACCTTCGCGCTCGGCTGGGCGGCCGGGCTGCCCGCGCTCCGGCTGCGCGGCCTTTACCTGGCCATGGTGACCTTCGCGGTCGCCGTCGTGCTGCCGCCCCTGCTCAAACGCTTTCCGGCGATCACCGGCGGGGCGATGGGGATGCCCGTGGAGACCCCGCGGGCGCCTGTGCTGGACGACGACCAGTGGCTCTACTTCCTCGTGCTCGCGGTGGCCGTCACCGCGTTCACGGGCATCCGCAACCTGACGGCCTCGCGCGGCGGCCGGGCGCTCACCGCGATCAAGGAGCACCGGGCGGCGGCCGAGGTGCTCGGCATGCGCCCCGCCACCCACATGACGCACGCCTTCGCCTGGAGCGCCATGTACGCGGGCACGGCGGGCGCCCTCTACACCTGGACGGTCGGCTTCGTCTCCCCGGACTCCTTCACCCTCAGCCTGTCGATCACCCTGCTCGCCGGGGTGGTCATCGGCGGCCCGGCCACGCTGGCCGGGCCGCTGCTCGGCGCGTTCGTCGTGATGGGCGTGCCCGCCGTCGCCCAGGGGCTCAACCCCGCGGCCCCGGGCATCGTCTCGGGCCTGCTGATCCTCCTGGTCGTCTACGCGGCGCCCACAGGTCTCACCGGCCTGTTGCGCAAGGCCGCCTGGGGCGTGGTCGGGAGGCGCACGTGAAAGGCGGGCCGCTCACCCGGTGTCTCGCCGGGCTGCTCCTCCTCCTGGCGACGGGCTGCCGCCTGGCCGCCGGCGAGGTCACGCTCACCGGCGACTGCGCGGGGCAGGTGGCCACCGGGATCACCGACGCCTCCGTCAAGGTCGGCGGCATCTACCCGCTGTCCGGGCCCGCCTCCGCCTACGCGGCGGTCGCCCAGGGCGTCCGCGCCCAGTTCGACCACGTCAACGCGCGCGGCGGCGTCCACGGGCGGCGGATCGAGTTCCTCGTCCGCGACGACGCCTACCAGCCCGCCCGCGCGGTCGAGGAGGCCCGCCGCCTGGTGCTGCACGACCGGGTGTTCGCGCTGTTCCAGACGCTCGGCACCCCCTCGACGGCCGCCGTGCGCGAGTACGCCGGCCGGTGGGGGGTGCCGCAGGCGTTCGTCGCCACCGGCGCCACCCGGTGGGGCAGCGACACCGGGCGCCCCTGGACGATCGGCTTCCAGCCCAGCTACGTCGCCGAGGCCCGCGTCTACGCCCGCTACCTGGCCGAGGCCAGGCCCGAGGCCAGGGTCGCGGTGCTGTACCAGAACGACGACTTCGGCCACGACCTGCTCGACGGCTTCCGCCAGGCGATCGCCGGCACGTCCGTGCGGATCGTGACCGCGCTGAGCTACGAGGTGACCGACCCGAGCGTGCAGGGCCAGCTGGCCAACCTCGCCGCCTCCGGGGCCGACGTCCTGCTCGACGTCAGCACGCCGAAGTTCGCCGCCCAGGCGCTGGCCGCCGACGCGGCCATGACCGGCTGGAACCCGCTGCACATCGTCAACGGCGTGGCCGCCTCGCCCGCCGTCCTGAAGCCGGTCGGCTACCAGAACGTCCAGGGGGTCGTGAGCGCCGGGTTCCAGAAGGAGCCCGGCGCGCCGGAGTGGGCCGACGACCAGGGCATGCGCACCTACGTGGCCGCGATGGCACGGTACGCGCCCGAGGCCGACCCCGCCGGCCAGCAGACCGTCTTCGGCTGGACGGCGGCGCAGGCCTTCGTCAAGGCGCTCGAACATATGCGGTGCCCGTCCCGGGAGGGGCTGCGCGACGCGATGCGCGGCCTGGCCGACGTCGAGCTCGACCTGCTCCTGCCCGGCATCACGCTCTCCACGGGGCCCGACGACGGGTTCCCGATCGAGTCGATGCAGCTCACGCGCTTCGAGGGCGACCGCTGGGTCCGGTTCGGCAAGGTCATCGACACCCGCGCCGCGTTCGGCCCGGTCGAGCCGCATCCTTGAGGGCCGCGGCTCAGTCTCCGTCGTGGTAGACCATGGGCCCGACCGCGTGGTAGGCCGCCTTGGAGGCGTCTTTGAGCCACGGCACGGTGCTCGAACCGTTGCTGCGATTCGTGTAGATGGCCATGGTGTGGATCACATAACGGTGCGTGGACCCGGTCCAGCCGTACAACCGGGCTCGGAGCCAGCTACTCGAATGGCAGAGGCCGGAACCCGCGCCCTTCTTGGGGCAGACGATGCCCCAGGCCTCCGCGTAGGCGTCGCTGGTCCGCCCGTACAAGGTGTCGGCCCGGCTGTCGTTCTTCAACGGGACGACCCACACCGACACCATGATCCGCCTGTTCGCCGCCGCGTGGGGGTTGACGTAGACACCCTTGATCATCTTGCTGCAGTGCGCCTTGCGCAGGGCGCTGCGGACACTGCTGTTGTGATAGGAGTCCGGGCACTTGCCCGAACTGCCCGCCTTGAGGTTGTAGCGCACACCCTTGGCGCTCGTGAAGGAATCCGCGAGCAGCGCCCCCGTGGTGATCGGGGTCGGGTCGGTGCTCTGAGCATCGAGGTCGGCGGTGCTGAACGGATCTTCGGTGGGCTCCTCCGACGGCGACGGGGACGGCTCGGTGGAGGCCGACGGCCACGGGTCGGGGGAGTAGGTGGTGGAGGGCTCGGTGAACGCGGACGGCGTGCCGGAGGACGACAGGTACGAGCTCTCGGCGGCGGGGTCCACGGAGAGCACGGCCACCGTGGCCACCACGAGCGCCACGGCGAGCACCAGGCCGAGCACTCCCGCGCCGATGCCGAGGCCGATCTTCGTCGCGGGGGTGAGGCCGGGGCGAGGGTGCGGCGGTGACCCGGAGGCGAAGGGCGGTGCCGGGGGAAAGGGCGGCGGCAGCACGGCGGTGGGCGCTGCGGGCATGGTGGGCATGGTGGCGGCCGTGAGCGCGGCCTGTCGCAGTTGTACGGCCCACTGTCCCGGAAGGGGCCGCTCAAGCGGGGGCCGCTGCAGCGCCGCCGTCGCGAGGTCGGCCAGTGCGGTGCTGACGGCGGCCAGCGGGCCGAGGTGGGTGGAGGTCTGGTCGCGCGCGAAGACACGGATGACCAGCAGCGCGAACTTGTAGGCGTCGCTCTGCGGCGTGCCCTTCTGCTCGTCGGCGGGGATCTGCCAGTCCGGGGTCTCCACCTGGGGTAACGCCTCCGCGCCGGCCAGCCGCATCGCGTCGCAGTCGATGAGGAAGCACGCCGGTGACGCCTCGGTCGAGAACAGCAGGTTCTTGGGCGACAGGTCGCCCACGATGATGTCCATCGTGTGCAGGCGGGTGAGCGTGTCGGCCAGGTCGGCCAGCAGCAGCAGGCGGTCGCGTTCGCTGATCCGCAGGCCGATGCCGCCGACGTAGGCGTCGTCGTTGAGCAGGAACTCCCACGTGGCCAGTTTGCGCTCCGAGCCCGACAGGGTCCGCAGATCGAAGGAGAATCCGTAGGGCACGGACCGCATCAGGAAGCCGGTGACGACGCCGTCCTGCTCCACCAGCTCGGCGGGCCAGGCCGTCTTGTCGCACAACCACGCCGCGTCCCACCCCGGGAGCCGGCCGATCAGGCCCGTCATCGCGGTGAGGGCGGCGAGGTCGAGCCGGGACAGGACGTCGGGATCGTAGGCCTTGTACGCGACGTCCCACTGGCCGTTGATCTTGTGGTCGAGTATCTCGTGGACCGTCCCCTGGCCGCCCTGACCGAGGCGCCGGCCGAGAGTGAGGGTGACGCCGTTCGCCTGGATCATCGTGCCCCGCTCCGTGGCCACAGGGCCAGCAAGGTTCTGTCGTCGTCGAAGGTCTCCCGCGAGAAGTCGAGCAGGTGGGCCAGCCACGGCGGGGACGGCGGTGTGGCCAGGTGCTCGGCGAACAGCGCGCCGACCTGGCCGTCGCCGTCTCCGAGCGGATCGCCGAACCCGTCGGTCCCGATCAGGAACACCTCGCCGGGCACCACCGTGCCGGACCACTGCTCCAGCTCCGGCGGCACCCTGGGCAGGGCGGTGACCGAGCTGGGGACGACGTCTCCCTCGGTCTTCGCGCCGAACAGGGGACGGAACCGGGGCCCGGTCAGGTCGAGGGCCCAGGCGCCCGAGTCGCCGACCCGGAACAGGGACACCTCGATGCCGTCGGCCCCGGGGCGGGCCGTCCCCGCGACGAGGGTGGTGGCGAGAAGCTCCTCCACCTGTGCCAGGTCCGGCTCCTGCCGCGACATCGTGGCCGCCTGCCGGTGCAGCGTCCGCGCCGCGTGCCGGACGACCGCGGGGAAGTCGGGGCCGGGACGGCCCTCGCCGAGCTGGGCGTACATGGCCCAGACCGCCGCCCGGCACGCCTCGGCCGCGCCGATCGTCGCCGCCGTGGCGCTGGACAGCCCGTCGGCCACGGCGAACACCACGGCGCCCGACTCCTCATGGGCCACGGCGAAGGTGGCGTCCTGCCGGGGCTGGCGGTAGTAGCGGTGCCGTTCGCCCCGCACGGAAGCCGATCGGAGCGTCACCCGCGAGGTGGACCACCCGTCGCATTCGACGTCGGGGCACGTGCCTCCGAGCACGCGTGGTGGGGCCGGCTCGAACTCCAGGCCGGGGATGTCGATGACGACTCGTCGCCAGGGCTGGACGCGACCATCGGCTTGTGGTCGTACGCGCTGCACGTGACCGGCCTCCTGAGCTCGTGCCGCCGTCAGATCTCGTCGATCGCCAGGCGGAACTGGTCCGGCCGGTTCACGACGAGCTGCGGGTCGCCGCCGGCCAGGGCACGGCCGGATGCGACCAGGCTCGCCGTCAGCGCGTGGAAGAACTCCGCGATCGCCCTGCCGATGTCGGCGCTGGGCAGCGCGACGAAGGCGAACTCCCGGCGGGTCGCCACCTGCAGCATGGTGTCGGCCCGCGCCGACCCGATCCCGCAGGCGATGATGTTGGGCGCGAAGGGCGACACGTTCCGGTCGACGAGCGTCCGGTGCGGGTCGTGCCAGTGCCGGCCGTCCGTGGGCTGGCCGTCGCTCAGGAAGAACGCCACCGGACGGTGCACCTGGTAACCGTCGTTCTTGAGCATCCGCACGTCGTGGGGGATGCGCTGCGCCAGGTCGGCGAAGGCCGCACCATAGCTGGTCGCCCTGCGGACGGCGAGCTGCGGCAGCCTCTCGACCGTCCGCATGTCGCTCAGCCCCTGCCGTACCTGCACGTCGTCGGAGAACCCGAGGATCGCCAGCCGCACCTTCGCCGCGATCATCGGCTCCGCGCGTAATCCGTCGCACAGCGCCGCCAGCCCGCCGGACAGATCCTGGTAGTACGGGCCCATCGACGCCGACTCGTCCGCCACCACATAGGCGGGCAGCAACACGCCTCTCGCCTCGGCCACGCGCATCCACCGTTCCTCGGAGTCCGCCTCGCATCGCACACCCACCGAGCGATCGCCTTGATCATCGCCCGATGGTACGGTCACCTTAGCCTAAGTTTCGGTGCATTACTTAGATGGGGACATGCCGGGGCGGAAACGAGTCCGGCCACTACGTCCCTCACCGAACCCGGCCTCATCGTCGGCGAGATCCGCCGCCTCGTCGAGGCCGTGAACGAGCGCTAGTCCCGTTCTCCGGCCAGGAGGCGGGCCAGTGCGCGGCGGGCGCGGGTGGCGGCCAGCGGGTCGTGGTGCAGCCGCACGGCCTGCGCGGTGGCCAGGGCGACACCGTTGAGCTCGAACGCGAGCTGGCCGGGGTCGGTGTCGCGGGGGAGCTCGCCGGAATCGATGGCGGCGGCGAGCTCGTCCAGGACGTAGGCCGACCAGCGGGACAGGGCGGCGAGGACGGCGTCCCTGACCGGGCCGGGGCGGTCGTCGAACTCGGTGGCGACCGCGGTGAGGAGGCAGCCGCCGTGGTCGTCGGCCATGTAGTCGAACCATTCGCCGAACGCGCGCGCCAGCCGTTCGGCCCCCGGCCGCGCGCCCACCACCCGTGCGGGCACCCGCCGGACGAACCTGTCGGCGGCGGCGTCGATGACGGCCAGTTGCAGGGCCTCCTTGGTGCCGAAATGACCGATCACGCCGGCCTTGCTCATGTCCAGTGCGCCGGCCAGGCGGCCGATCGTGACACCTTCCAGGCCGTCGGCCGAGGCCGAGACCAGGGCGCACTCGACGATGCGGGTGCGGGTGGCGGCCGTTTCGACGACGGACTTGCGCGGGCTCATGAAGCGAGCATAACCTACCGATCGTTCGCCAAAAACTGACGAACGTTCGTACGCTAAAGAAAGGGTGCCGTCATGCGGATCCACCACCTCAACTGCGGATCGGTGCGCGAGATCGAGGCCACCTACGAGGGGCCGGCACCCGCGCACGCGGTCAACCACTGCCTGCTGATCGAGACCGACGCCGACGGCCTGGTGCTGGTCGAGACCGGCCTCGGCGTGGACGACGTGCGCGACCCCGCGGGCACCCTGGGAGCCGACTGGGTCGAGATGGCCCAGCCGCTGCTCGACGAGCGGGAGACCGCCATCCGGCAGATCGAACGTCTGGGCCACGATCCCGCCGACGTGCGGCACATCGTCGTGACCCACCTGGACGTGGACCACTGCGGCGGCCTGCCCGACTTCCCCGGCGCCCAGGTCCACGTCATGGCCGCCGAACTCGACGCCGCGCTGGCCGAGGCGCCCAGCTTCCGCTACCGCCCGGCGCACTGGGCGCACGGCCCGCACTGGGTCACCTACACCGTCGCCCGGCCCGCCGAGCAGTGGTTCGGATTCGACGCCCTGCCGGTGCAGGGGCTCTCGGGCATCCTGCTGATCCCGCTCGGCGGCCACACCCACGGCCACACCGGGGTGGCCGTCCGGGACGGTGACCGCTGGCTGCTGCACGCGGGCGACGCCTACTACTACCACCGCGAGCTCCAGCCCGACCCCCACCCGCACCCGCTGCTCGACTTCGTCCAGACCACCTCGGAGGTGCACCACGATCTGCGGCTCGGCTCCCACGCCCGGCTGCGGGAGCTGGTGCGCGACCACGGTGACCAGGTCAGCGTCTTCAGCGCCCACGACCCGTGGGAGCTGGCCCCCTTCGTCGAGCTCGCCGACACCGCGCCCTGATCCCCAGCACGACGCCGTGCGGCATCTGGGATATGAACGTGCTGCTTCCCCCACCGACCGCCTGCTGATGGGAAAAGAGCGCAGATGCTGACGGAGTTCTTACGCGACCAGTGCTTCACGACGGCGTGGTTCGGGCTGATGTCGTTCGTGTGGTTCGGCTGGTCCCAGGAGGACCCGCCCCGGCGCTGGCGGATCTGGCTGGGTGCGGGGTCGGTCCTGGGCGTCGGGATCGCCGTTGCTTTCGGGGTGCTGACCGCTGCGAACTGGGATCAGCCGAGTGCGCTGGCGGGAAAGTACGCCTGGTTCGGCGTCCTGGCCGCGCTCGGTGCGGTGGCACCACGCCTGCGCGGCACCACCACACCGGGCAGTCGAGTGGCCGGGCCGATCATGGGCGCGACCCTGTTGCTGAGCGCGGCGATCGGTGCGGTGATCGCGGCCCCAGGGCTATGAGGACGTCTGCCCCCCAGCCTGACTCGCCGAAAAGGGCAAAAAGCACAAAAGCCACCAATTCCTATTATCGGAAGTTTCTGGTGATCGAACTTTCTGTGAACGAATGGCGAGTCGCGGTCTTCGCGCAGCAGCAAGACGAGAATTGAACCAGTTTGGCCGAAGGGGGCGCGTCGGTGGCGCCTTTCCGACCGGATGGCACGCTGGGTCGGCGGCACACCGAACCAGGAGGCCGCCGAGCCCGAGTGGCACGGCGTGCGGATGGACCGGCTGGCGCTCAAACGCGGGCAGAAGGCCAAACTCGTCGTCGTGCTGCGGGAAGCCGGTCCCGGCGGTGACGACGACATCACCAAGATCGTGCACCACGTCGGCAAGCTCAAGGACGCCGGCCTGATCAAGGACGAGCGCCTGGCCCGCCGCCTCACGCTGCCGCGGGTCAGCACGACCCTGGTCATCCTGCTGAGCCTGGTCCTGGTGCTCAGCCAGCTTTCCCGGCCGCCCGGCCGATCCATCGCGTGCGCGTCCGGCGAGCTGCGGGTCGAGGGGTCGAGCGTGCTGATGTCCACGATGCGGGCGATCGCGGACGAGTACGCCAAGGTCTGCGGGGACGACGTCCGGATCACCACCCAGGCCAACGGGTCGCTGAGCGGCGTACGCGGTGCGCTGGAGTCCGATCCGGCGCGACCGGACGGGCTCATCGCGCTTTCGGACGGCAAGAGCAACTATCACGACCGGCTGCACGGGGAGAAGCTGGCGATCGTCGTCTACTACGTGGTGGTGAACAGCGGCGTCGGGCTCACCGCGCTGACCCTCGACGATCTACGCAAGATCAACAAGGGCACCTGGACGGACTGGAAGCAGATCCGCCCGGAGGGGCCGTCGCTGCCCATCCGGTTCGTCGGCCGCGGGCAGGCTTCCGGGACCCGGCACCTGTTCGAGGAGCGGGTGCTCGGCACCGGCGAGAACGTGCTCTCCTCCGACGAGTGCCTGGAAAAGGAGCGCAACCGCCGCGCACCCGTGATCCGCTGCGAACGCGACAACAACGCCGAGGTCCTCGACAAGATCAGCACGATCCCGGGGGCCATCGGCTATGCCGACGCGGCCTCGGTCGCGGACGCGCGCCGCGCGGGCAGCATCACGGCGCTGACCCTGGACGGCAAGGCGTTCGACGCCTCCACCGCGGTGGAGGCCGGCTACCCGTTCTGGACCGTGGAGTACCTCTACACCGGGAGCCGGCCGCCGGCGGGGTCGCTGACGGCGTCGTTCCTCCAGTTCGTCCGCACCCACAGCCTGGCCCGGGTGCGGCTGACCGAGGCCGGGTTCAGGCCGTGCGCGGGCACGGAGGGCCCGGTGGAGCTGTGCGCTCTGCGCTGACAGGTCACGGCCGGGCCGCACGCCGACCCTGCGGCTGTCAAGGCGATCAGCCGGTCGGATCGCCGTCGGGCAGGAGACCGGATGGCGCCGGTGGTGCGAGGGGAGGCTGAGCCATGGGTTCCAGCCACCCGAGCCGCTCGGCGAGTTGCCTGGCGCTGTCGATGACGGTGGCGATGTGGGGGGAGGGGTTGGCGTCGTGCCACAGGAGTGACCAGCGGTAGTGCATGGTGGGTTCGATCAGGGGCCGCCAGGTGGTGCCCGGCCGGTTGGAGGTGCGGAAGGAGGCGGGCACGCAGTGCACGCAGCGGTGCTGGAGTACGAGGTCGGCGGCGGCGCGGGTGCTTTCGACGGTGCCCTCGTAGATGGTCGGCGCGAACCCGGCCGAGCGGCACAGTTCGACGACGAACCGGTTGAGCTCCGGCGTCTGGGATTCCTCGCCGAGCAGCAGGAGCTCGTCGGCGAGGGCGGCGACGGGAACGCCGTCCATGCCCGCGAAACGGTGGTCGTCGGGCACCAGCACGCCGAGCGGATCGAGTCTGATCAGCTTGGATGCCACCTCTGGCCAGCTCTGCGAGGTGGGTCCGATGCCGATGTCCAGCCGCCCGTCGGCCAGCTGCCGATACTGCTCGGGGGTGCCCGCTTCGACTGAGTGGATCGTGAGATCGGGGTGGCCGCGCTGGAGTTCGCGCAGGATCTGCGGCATGGAGTCGTAGCCGGCGTCGATGATGCCGGCACGCAGCGTGGGCGCTGACGCGACGGCGTTGCGCGCGGCCTGCCCGGCGCGGCCCACATGATCGAGGATCTGGCGCGCCTCGACGAGGAAGGCCGTGCCCGACGGGGTCAGGGCGACGTGGTGGGTGTCGCGATCCAGCAGCCGCACCCCCAGCTCGCGCTCCAGCCGCTGGATCTGCTGGCTCAGCGCCGACTGCACGATGTGCTCGCGGGCGGCGGCCCGGCCGAAGTGCAACTCTTCGGCCAGCGTCACGAAATAACGCAGTTGACGTAACTCCATGCCCGCCACCCCTCCCCGAACCGGCGGCGCCGATCCAGGTCGTCTTCCTCCACTCTAGATGCCTGGTGAAATGTGGAGTCTTGGAGAAGCGTCGGCGCCATTCGCCGGGCAGGGGCGCCCGGCATGGTGATCAGTCCACGGAGGGGTCCTTGACCTTCCCGCCGGACTGCCGCAGATCAACCACGACCCGATCGGTCGTGCCTGCGCTCGGCCGGCGCCGGGTGGCGGTGGCGCGGCCGAGGAGCCGCCTGATCCAGCCCTTGAGCGCCTGTACCTTGTTGTTGATCTCCCAACGGAGACTCATCGCGACTTCCTTTCGCCGCTCGGCTCGGCCGTGCGGTGTTCTGCTGGGACGCGGGCTTGCGGAGGGCCGCCGGTTCGGTGGCGTTGGACGCGGTCGTGGCCGGGCCAGCGCACGTCACGTGCCCAGCCCACCCGCTCGAACAGGCGGATCACTCCGGCGGACGGGTCGATCTGGCCGCGGCGCAGGCCGTGGCGGGCACAGGTGGGCTCGCTGTGGTGGCCGTTGTGCCAGCTCTCGCCGAAGGACAGCAGGGCCAGCGGCCACAGGTTCGTGGAGCGGTCATGGCGGCGGGTCCTGAACGGCCTGCTACCGATCAGGTGGCACAGGGAGTTGACGCTCCAGGTGACGTGCTGCAGCAGCGCGACGCGGATCAGCCCGGCCCACAGGAACGCGGTCAGGCCGCCGTACAGGGTGCCGGTGATCGCCCACCCGGCCAGGAACGGCAGCGTCAGCGACACCACGCACAGTGCGGGGAAGGCGCGCGCGACCTTGGCCATGGCCGGGTCGGAGAGCAGGTCGGGCGCGTAGCGTGCGGCCGGGGTCTGGTCGGCGGTGAACAGCCAGCCCAGGTGGGCATGGGCAAGCCCCCGGAGCTGCCCGCGCAGGCCGGTGCCGTACCGGTAGGGAGAGTGTGGATCCCCCGGCCGGTCGGTGAAGGCGTGATGGCGGCGGTGGACGGCGACCCAGTCGATGACGTTGCCCTGGAAGCCCATCGACCCGGCGACCGCCAGGACGATCCGCAACCACGGCCGGGCGGTGAAGGAGCCGTGGGTGAGCAGCCGGTGGAAGCCGACCGTCACCCCCAGCCCGGTCACCACGTAGCTGACCGCGGCCAGCAGCAGATCGGTGAGCGCGACTCCCCGCCCCCACGACAGGAAGATCGCGACCCCGAGCGCGACGAACGGCAGCACGACGATCGCCGCCGTCAGCCCGATCTGCGCCTTGCCGGCCGGTGCGTGCTGCTCGGCCCCGGGGAACGGCGATACGCCGTCGTAGTCCTGCCGATCTCTCACCGGCTGTTCAGAAATGGTCATGGGTCTCTTTTCGTCGTTTCAGACAGTCCGCCGGTGCACGTAGCACCATCGCCAGGTCGACGCCGGCTCCAGGACCGCGACCACCGGGTGGTCGGTCTCCTGGTAGTGCGCCTTGGCGTGGCCGCCGCGCGAATCGTCGGAGCAGGCAACCCACCCGCAGGTCAGGCACACCAGCAACCTCGTCCAGGTCCGGCCGAGGGCCTGACATTCCTTGCATTCGGGCGGTCCGTGCTCCACGGCCCGGAGCATGTCGACGTGCCGGCAGCGCGGGGCCTGTCCGTTGAGGCCCGCGGTCACGATCGTTCCTTCGGCGTCCAGGGTCATCACGAGCCCCTCACGGTGACAGCGACGCAAGCTGCGCCGACGTGTCATCCACGAGTCAAGGTGATCGGCGAGCCGGCGGAAACGGGCAATCCCAGCTAGCCTCATCACCTGCGGCGATAGCGAGCCCGCGGTTGGCGGTCACCGTACGACGGGTCGCGGTTGCCTGAGCCCTCATCACCACAGCCGATGACCGTGCGGCGGGACCGTCCGGGAGCTGATGCCGCTCGCCGACGACCACACGGCGCGGTGAGGCAGTGCTTGCATCGTCTGCTGCTCGACCTGTTCGATGTCGCTGTCGCGGGGGCCGGCGGCATCGAGCCGGGGCCCGCGACCCCCCGTCATCCTTGGACGAGCGGTCAGGCCAAGGCGCAGTTGGCCGTCGGCGCGAACGTGTTGGCCGGCGCGTCGCCCACAGCGTTGCTGTAGGCCGGATACTTCCACTGGCACAGCGCCGTCACCGTGACCTGCACGTCGGTGCCCATGCAGGTCATGTTGGACCAGTTTCCGTTGTACAACGTCGTGTTCGCCTGTGCCTTGCAGTACGCGCTGGCGTCGGTCCACGTGACCGTGCCCGTGGAGGGCTGAACGGACGGCTTGCCGGCGGTCGTCTTGCTGGGGGTGGCCTTGCTGGAGGACGACTGTCGGGTGGACTTGGGAGTCGCCTTGGGTGTCTTCGGCGCGGTGGTGGGGCTGCTGCCCGGCGTCGAGTCGCGGTCACGGGTCGGGGTGGCGGTGGATCTGCGGGGCGTCTTGGAGGGCGACGCTGGAACGAGGTCGGTCGCCTTGTCCGGCATCTTCTTGGCGGTCAGCTCGCGCGCGGTGGGCATGGGCGCGATCGTGGGCGCGGTCGTGGTCGTGGATGGAGAGGCCGATGGGGGAACCGAGGTGTCCGCCGTCGGCGCCGCCGCCTGCCGCTGGGCGGTGGCGGGAGACAGGGCGTACACGCTGATGCCGATGCCGGCGGCGAGGATCAGGGCGGCGGTCGCCGCGGCGACGGCGAAACCACGGCGGCCTGAAGACTTCAAGGCCGGCGGGTGCCCGGTGGGGGTGCCGGTGGCGGCGTCCTGCCAGGTGGGGGCCGGCAGCGCGCGGAGGTGTTCCACCACCTGGGCGGCGGTCGGCCGCCGGGCTCGGTCCTTGGCCAGGCAGTCCTGCAGCAACCGCCGCAGCGGCCCCTCGAAGTGGCTCAGATCGGGCTCGCTCTGCAGGACCGCGTGCAGGGTGGCGGGGATGTTGTCCCCGCCGAAGGCCCGCAGTCCCGTGGCCGCGTAGTACATGGTCGCGGCCCAGGCGAACAGGTCGGCGGGCGGCCCCACGTCACCGCCCGCGATCTGCTCGGGCGCCATGTACGCGGGGCTGCCGATGGGCTGGCTGCTGACGACCGACTGGCTCAGGTCCAGGGCGACGGCGATGCCGAAGTCGATCACCACGGGCCCGTCGGGACCGAGCAGCACGTTGCCCGGCTTGAAGTCCTTGTGCACCACCCCGGCCGCGTGGATCGCGGCCAGCGCCGTCGCGGTGTTGATCGCCAGCCGCTGCAGCGCCGCCGCGCCGCGCGGCCCGCTCTCCTTGACCGACTCCTGCAGGGAGGGCCCGTCCACGAACTCACTGACGATGTACGGCCTGGCCCCCACGAAACCGGAGTCGAGCATCTGCGCCGTGCAGAACGGCGCCACCCGTTTGGCCGTCCGCACCTCGCGCAGGAAACGTGCCAGGGCTTCGTCGTCGGCGATCAGGTGCGGATGCAGCAGCTTGACCGCGACGAGCGCGCCGCCGGGGCCGCGGCCCGCGTACACCACGCCTTGCCCGCCCGTCCCGAGCCGCCCGATGAGACGGTACGGCCCGACGGCGGCGGGGTCTTCCGGGTGCAGAGTCAGCGGCTCGGGCACTGAGCCTCCCCGGCATCGTGCCTCGCGGTGTTGAGGGCGCGGGCCTCGGCTTCGTGCCTTGCGGCGTTCAGGGCGCGGTCCCCGGCATCGTGCCTTGCGGTGTTCAGGACGCCGCCCTCGGGACCGTGATCGGCCGGCCGGGCGGGAGCTGGGCGACCAGCCCCTCGGCGGCCGCGTTGAGCATGAACACGAAGTAGTCCTCCGGGGTGTGTGCGGGGATGCCGGCGTTGGCCTGCCGCAGGAGCGCGGAATTCGCCATCGCGGCATGCGCCTCCTCGACGGCCGGGGTGTCGAAGAGGGTCGCGCGTTCCTGCTCGGCCACGGTGGCCCCGATGGTCATGGTGGCGATCGAGGAGGAGAGCACGACGGCGGCGGGCGGGTCGTAGCCGCGCCGGCCCAGGGCGGTGATCTGGTGCTCGAGCAGCCGGACGCCCGAAGGCCCGCGCGGGAACAGCCGCTGCATGTACTGCGCCGTGCCCGGATGACCGAGCGTGAAGCGCCGCAACTGCGCGGCGAAGCCGACCAGGTGGGCCACGGTCGGCTCGGCGGGGTCGTCGACCAGCGTCAGCTTCTCCAGGACCGCCTCGCCGACCAGACGCTCCAGCACCGAACGGCTCGGCACGTGGCGGTAGATCGCCGCGGCCGTGACGCCGAGCGCGTGGGCCACGCTCTGCACGCTCAGCTCGACCAGGCCGATGCGCGTCCCAGTCTCGATCACGTCATGAAGGGTGAAGCTGGCCGTACGGCCGCCGGTCCGCATGGGTTGACCTTCCGTAAGTTACGGTGCCTAACTTTGAAGCATGATCAGCCTCGGCGCAAGAAGGCGGCGGTCAGGTGACGGGGTCGCCGCGCATCATGCGCGACCACTCGTCCAGAGCGGCGTAGTCGGCGTCCCCGAGACCTCGGCCGGGATCGACACGATGGAGCAGGGCATGTCCTCGGTGGTGCGCGGCTACCCAGGTTCGATCGATGTCGGTGATCTCATCGTCGACCCAGGCGAAGGAGCGCCCTGCCGCCCAGCCGACGAGAGCGCGGGTCTTCCAGTGCATCCCGTTCCGCGCGTCCTGTTCGTCGACGTCGGACGGCTCCCGCCAGGGCACCACGGGCAACCTCGGCAGGCCCAGCAGCGGCGCGACGCACTCGTTCGCATCATCCAGCCAGGTCGTGGCCCAGACCAGATCGCACGACAGCGCCGTCAGACGGGGCCCGTGCGCGGGATTGATCCTGGCCAGGAGCGGATTCGAGCCGGGCCCTCCTGGCTCGCGACCCGTCCGATACGTCGGGTGCCCGTCCGGAGCCGCGCCGAAGGGAATGAGCGGTCCGTCGACGTCGAGGAAGAGCAGCGGGCGCTGAGTGGGACGGGTCACGGCCGCACGATAGCGGTTCATGTGAGGGCATCACCCCGCGCCTGGCTGAAGCTGCGCGGTGCCGGCCGCCCGGCGCGAGGCGGGACAGCCGGCTGCCCGGTACGAGGCGGGACAGCCGGCCGGAGCCCGCTGGGTGAGCGGTGGTGTGGACCGGGATCACTCCCGGTGGGTTTCAGAACCCGATGGCTTCGCGGAGCAGCAGGACGGTGCCGCGCCCGGGGTGGGGTTCCGCGTTGAGGATGAGCAGGCGGTTGACGGCGCTCGGCTGCCCGTAGGCCCCCTGGGCTCGGGCGGTCTCCAGAGGGAGGGCGTGGTCGTGGACGCGGCGCAGCGCGGTGTCCAGGTCGGGAACCACCTTCTGGGCGCCGACGATCCAGATCGCGCGGGCGCCGCCGGCGTAGGCGGGTAGCTGGCTTCCGCTGGCCGAGGCGGCCACGAGGGAGCCGGTTTCGGTGAGCGCGGCGACGCTGCCCACGACGAAGTCGGGGCCGGCGAGCTGCCGCCGGATGTCGTCGGCGCAGGTGACGCGGTCCATGGCCAGGAGGCGTGGCTTGACGGCCTGGTACTGCCCGCCGGTGTTGATGTCCGCGTCGATGCCGGACAGGCGGAGGGTCTCGCTGGCCGCGGTCAGCACGCTGGCGCCCGCGGGGATCAGATCCCTGATGCGGGTACGCGCGGCGGCGACGTCGTCGAGGATCTCGACGGCGAAGCCGTTGGCCGTCAGCGCGGCGGCCGTCCTCTCCAGGCGTTGCGCGGACGCCGGATCGGTGAACTGTGGTGCCGTGGTCGGGGTGGTCATGGTGCCTCCTGCGTGGATGCGGTCGGGGTGGATGACGAGCCCGCCGGCGGAGTGGGGCCGAGGTGCCCGGCGCCGTCCGCGAGCACGCCCGTGCCGAGGCCGGCAGAGGGGCACCGGACGCCGCGAGGCGGCCGCCCGGATGGCCGCGTCTTTCGCCGTGGTGGTCGTCACACCTCACCGACGAATCAACCCGGCCCGCGGGGACAGCCGCGCATGTGAGGTGGATCACCGCTGTCGCCTTCGGTCCGCGCACCCGGAATCCCCCTGAGACGGAACGTCGCCCGCCGCCGTGCGGGGCATCATGGGAGCGTGAGACGGGTGGTGATCCTCGGTCGTGGCGGCGCGGGCAAATCGATGCTCGCCCGCCGTCTCGGCGAGCTGACACGACTGCCCGTCATCGAGCTGGACACGCTGTTCTGGCAGCCTGGGCCCACCGAGACGGCTCCCGTCCCGTGGGCGGCGAGTCAACGGCGACTGGTCCAGCAGGACGCCTGGATCCTGGACGGCGACCTCGGTCCCTACGACCACGCCCTCGACGTACGGCTCCAGAGGGCCGACACCATCATCGTGCTGGACTTCTCCTTCCTGCGCTGTGCCTGGCAGGCGGTGCGGCGAGGCCGCGAACGCGCCGACTTCTGGCGCTGGGTGTGGACCTACCGGCGGCGCAGCCTGCCCCGGCTGATTCAGGCGATCACCACGCACGCTCCTGGCGCCGACCTCCACCTGTTGCGCAGTCCCCGCGCGGTCCGGCGCTTCCTGGCGGGGCTGGCCGAAGACGCCCGGCCCCGCAGCCGGTAGCCCCTGTCCGTACATAAGCGTCGTATCGTTGACATACGAAACAATAAATGTCCAGGGTTGTGGAGTCCCCGTCGAGTCCGCGAGGAAAGGCCCTGATGGCCACGCCGCACCAGGACATCGGATCCGACCGCGGTCGAGAGCGCGCGCGCACGCCGGAGATCGGCGCGGTGTCCGTTCCGGTAGGGCTCCGTCCGGCCGGAGACGTACGACGAATCCATTGCGTGCGTATGCGTAAGCGTTATCCATATACTCCTAGCGTGACTGAGGGTGCAGGGGCCGAGGCAGGCGACGTCGATCTTCCGCGTTTCCAGGTGGGCGCGCCCCCGCAGCATCTGATCACGACCCTGCTGGGCGACTACTGGATCAGCCGGCCCGAGCAGTTGCCGTCGGCCGCGCTGGTGCGGCTGGCCGGGGAGTTCGGCGTGTCCGCCGTGGCGGCCAGGGCCGCGCTCTCCCGCCTGGCGCGGCGGGAGCTGCTGGAGTCGTCCAAGGCGGGGCGGCGCACCTTCTACCGGCTGACCGACCGGGCCGCCGCCGTGCTGGTGGACGGACGGCGGCGGATCATGTCCTTCGGGCTGGACCAGGGCGCGTGGGACGGCACCTGGGTGGTGGCCGCGTTCTCCATCTCCGAGGAGCAGCGCGACCTGCGCCACGCGCTCCGTTCCCGCCTGCGCTGGCTCGGCTTCGCGCCGCTCTACGACGGGTTGTGGGTCTCTCCCACGGCGGACGCCGACGGCGCGGCGGCGGTGCTCGCCGAGCTGGAGGTGCCCACGTCCACGATCTTCCGGGCCCGGGCGCTCGACCTGGCCGGCCTGCGGGCCCCGCAGGAGGCGTGGGACTTCGACCAGCTCCGGCGCACCTATGAGGGGTTCGTGGCGCAGTGCTCGCCGCTGCTGGACCGCGTCCGCAAGGGGGCGGTGAGCGCGTCCGAGGCGCTGGTCGCGCGTACGGGGATCATGGACACCTGGCGCACCTTCCCCAGCCACGACCCCGGCCTGCCCGCCGAGCTGCTGCCCGCCGACTGGCCCAGGAGCGCGGCCAGGGCCGTGTTCGTGGAGATCTACGACACCTTGGGCCCGCTCGCCGAATTCCGGGTCAAGCAGATCGTCGCCGAGTTCGAGCCGAGCCTGGCCGAGCTGGTGACTCACCACCGCACCAGCCTGATCCTCGGCCCCCGCTGACCATCTGACGTCCTCCTGACGCGCAGCCGCACCACCGCGCCCCGGACAGCTGCGCGGTGACCCCGCGTGGCAGCGGGCGCTGTTCCATTCTCCGCACCGGGAACCTTGACAGACCTGCAGTCGTAGATATGACATTACTTCAAACGATCGCGACGACAGTTGCAGAGCGATCCGAGTCGCGGGCCTTGCGCAAGTGGGACGCGGAGTGTCTGTGATGATCGGACTCCTGCTATTGATCGTCAACAGAAACGCTGCTTATCGTGGGTTGAGGACTAGTAAGGCAAGCTTTCACGACAGTGACGGAACTGTCATACGTCCAGCCGTGGTCCCCAACTACATGACGAGGTGTCGTACATGGATGTGTCGGGCAAGGTAGTCGTCGTCACCGGCGCGGGCCGAAATCTCGGCCGTGCACAGGGCGACGGCGCCTGGAGCGACGTCGAGCCGGAGACGTACGGCATCCCCGCGCCGAAGGCGCCGGTCTCATGAACGTCGGCGAGCTGACCGCCATCGACGTGCACACGCACGCCGAAATCTCCAAGGACGGCCACACGTCCCTGTCCCCTGAGCTGTTCGGCGCCTCCGCCGGTTACTTCGGCGCGCACGAGCGACCCACGATCGAGCAGATGGCCGCGTACTACCGGGAGCGGAAGATGGCCGCGGTGGTGTTCACCGTGGACGCCGAGCACGCCACCGGCCACCCGCGCATCTCCAACGAGGAGATCGCCGAGAGCTGCGCCGAGCACGCCGACGTGCTCATCCCGTTCGCCAGTGTGGACCCGTGGAAGGGCCGCGCCGGCGCGCGCGAGGCCCGCCGCCTGGTCGAGGAGCACGGCGTGCGCGGCTTCAAGTTCCACCCCAGCATCCAGGGCTTCGCGCCGGACGACCCGATGGCCTACCCGCTGTACGAGGTGATCGAGGAGCTGGGCGCGGTCGCGCTGTTCCACACCGGCCAGACCGGGATCGGCGCCGGCGTGCCCGGCGGGGCCGGGATCCGGCTCAAGTACTCCAACCCGATGCTGGTCGACGACGTCGCCGTGGACTTCCCGCACCTGAAGATCATCCTGGCGCACCCGTCGTTCCCGTGGCAGGACGAGGCGCTGGCGGTCGCCACGCACAAGCCGTCGGTCTACATCGATCTGTCCGGCTGGTCGCCGAAATACTTCCCGCCGCAGCTCGTCCGCTACGCCAACTCGCTGCTGCGGGACAAGGTCCTGTTCGGCTCGGACTACCCCGTCATCACCCCCGACCGCTGGCTGGCCGACTTCGCGAAGCTCGACATCAAGCCCGAGGTCCGCCCCAAGATCCTCAAGGACAACGCCGTCCGCCTGCTCGGCCTCAAGGAGAGCGCCACATGACCACCACCGCCAACGGGCTCGACCAGATCAAGGCACTGGCCGGCACGGACCTCGGCCACTCCGGCTGGCTGGAGGTCACCCAGGACCGGGTGAACACCTTCGCCGACGCCACCGGCGACCACCAGTGGATCCACGTCGACCCCGACCGCGCCAAGGACGGCCCCTTCGGCGGCACGATCGCCCACGGCTACCTCACCCTGGCCCTGATCATCCCGCTGTTCGGCGAGCTGCTGGACATCCAGGGCGTGCGGATGAGCATCAACTACGGCCTGGACAAGGTACGTTTCCCCGCCCCGGTCAAGGTCGGCGGCCGGATCCGGCTGGCCGGGCGGGTCGCCGAGGTCGAAGGCGTGGCGGGCGACGGCGTGCAGATGCACCTGGACTTCACCGTCGAGGTCGACGGCTCCGCCAAGCCCGCCTGCGTCGCCCGCGCCATCTTCCGCCACTACGCCTGACGCCGTCACGAACGGACCCATGTCCCTGCGCCGCCGACCCCGTCCAGCGAGGCGGCCTGACGCTCCCGCCGGATCAGTCGGCGAGATCGCGAGGTCTCACCGACGCCTTGGAGCGCTCGACCACGTCGATCGCGGCGGCGGCCAGAGCCAGGATGGGGAAGATCGCGTAGGGCGGGACACGGTAGACGCCCCGCTCGGGCTGCTCGACCAGCCCGGCCGAGGCCAGCGTCTTGAGGTGGTGGTACAACTGGCCGGGCGAGGAGAGTGCCAGCTCGGCCTGCAGTTCCGCGACCGGCTTGGGCCCGGCGACCAGCGACTGCAGGATCTCGAAACGCGCCGGGTGCCCGGCGGCGGCCAGCACGGCGGCGAGCGGTCCGGTCCGCTGCTGCAGCAGCCAGCCGGGGCTGCGGGCCACCTCCCACAACCACTGGCCGCCGCCGAGCCTGACCTCGCCGCCATAGGTGATCTGGCCGGTGTCGTCGCCGTCCGCCGACGGCTCGGGGGCGGCGAGCGCGGCCTCGATGGCGGTGACCCGCGCCTCAAGGTCCTGGAGCCGGTCGTCGTCGCTCATCAGGGCTGCCTCACTCCCATGTGGTGCGAACTTTCGCGAAGAAGACGGGATCAGTCGCCAGCCGGACGTGGGCGAGTACGGCCTCTGCGTCCTTGAGGTCGACAGGGTCGGCGGGGTCGCTCATCGGGGCCGCAGGCGGATCGCGCGCGGAGCAAGAATGGTTTGCATCTCTGAATTGCAACATAAAGCCGGAATATCGGAAAAGCGATTTTTGCGAGCGCGGCAGGCCCGGAGCGGCCAGGAGCCCCTCACGCTTCGAGGAGCGCCTGGCCACAGGAGCGCGGCTCAGACGGTGCGCTTGGCCCAGAAGTGCACGCCGATCGGCCCGAACAGCGACAACGGCGCCTGGGACGACTGGCTCTGCCCCAGATGCCGGAAGGTGGCGACGTTCTTGGTCGGCAGGGTGCCCCCGGGGCCCGAAACCGCGGTGGGGTGATACCACTTCTGGCTGTCGGTGTTGTTGCAGGCAGCCACGATCACCTCCACGGTGTTCTTGGCGGTCAGGCACAGCGGCGAGTTCCCGAGCTCCAGGCTGGCCCGCAGCGTGTAGATGAAGGCGGGCTGCCCGCCGCCCGATGAGACGGTCGCCGTCTGCGCCCACTGGCCGAACGTGCTGTTGACGTCGGGCCGCAGGACGACGAAGGAGCCGTTGAGATTCGCGCCCGCGGTCATGACCAGCTTGGCGCTGTTGCCACGGTATTCGAGCTCCTTGTACACGGGCGCGGCGTGCGCCGGTGCGGCGAGCGCGGCGCCGATCCCCGCCACGCAGATGGCGGCGGCGAGCGCGATGGCCCGTCTTGTTGATGCGAACATGTGTCCCCCTGAGGAAGCGGCCCACCGGAGTGCGGGCCTCGGGCAGTACACACGTCGCGGGGCGGGTAGGTCGGCGGACAAGTACGCACTGTGCCGGTAATCCCGGCTACACCGGATGCGGCCTGGGCCCGCCCAGCCCAGGCCGCCGACCTCCAGGCCCTACAGCGCCAGGCTCCGGCGCCGGAACAGCACCAGCCCGGCCGCGGCCAGGGCGGCACCCGTGATCACCAGCGCCGCGAGCGGCCCGGCCGTCACCTCAGCGGCCGGGACCGGCGGCACGTGGCTGAACGGTGACATATCGCGCACCACCTCGGGCAGCCCGAACACGTCGCCCAGCAGGCCGAAGGCGATGCTCAGCACGAGCCCGGCCCAGGCGAGCGGAACGGTCAGCCGGGGCAGCAGACCGAAGACGAGCACGACGAACCCGGCCAGGGCCAGCACGGCGGGCAACTGCACCAGCCCGGCGCCGACCAGGGCGCCCACGCCGGTGTCGCCGCCGACGGCGGCATCGGCCACCCCCATGCCCACGCCCGCCAGCACCAGCAGCGCGGTCGCGCCGATCACCGCACACGCCACGTGCGCGCTCACCCAGCGGATCCGCCCCACCGCGGTGGCCAGCACCGCTTCGGCCGCCCCGCCGGCCTCTTCCGCACGCAGCCGCAGCAGCGCCTGCATGACGTACGCCGCCGCGAGCACGCCGTACACGTTCATCATCGCGGCGAAGAACGTGTCCACCAGATCGGCGACGCCGGCGCCCGCGAGCTGGTCGAGCATCTTGGTGACGCCGGTGTTGCCGACCATCGCGTCGTTGAGCGTCTTGCCGAGCGTGCCGATCCCCAGGCCGAACAGCGCACCGCCGATCACCCAGCCGAGCGTCGCGCCGCGGTTGAGCCGCCACGCCAGCCCGAGCGGGCTCAGCAGCGAGCGGGCGGCGGTCGCCGGCCCGGGTCTGTCCGGGACCAGCCCGGCGCCGAAGTCGCGGCGATCGACCAGCGCGAAGGCCGCCGCCACGGCGGCCGCCAGCAGCACGAGCGGCAGGGCGAGCGCCCACCAGACCTCATCGCCGAACGGCCGGACGTTCGTGCCCCACCCGACAGGGGACAACCATGACGGCCAGGCGCTGGTCATCGCGATGCCGTCCGGCGCCCGTTCGCCGAGCGCGTCACCGACGCCGCGGATCAGATAGGAGACACCGACGGCCGTCGCGGCGAACGCGTTGGCCGCGCGCCCGCTCTGGAACAGCTGGGCGGCGACCGCGGCCAGGCCGGCGAAGGCCAGCCCGCAGGCCGCCGTGGCCGCACCGAACGCCAGGGCGCCGTCGGCGGCCAGGCCGGCCCCCAGCAGCGTGCCGGTCAGCGTGGCCCCGAGCAGCAGGTTGGCGCCCGCGACCACGACGAGGGCGGCGGTGAGACCGGCGTACCGGCCCACGCTGCCGGCCCCGAGCAGCTCGCCCCTGCCGTTCTCCTCGTTCTGCCTGGTGTGCCTGACCATCGCGAAGGTGCTCATGAGCCCGGCCAGCACCAGCATGAAGGCGAAGTTGCGGAAGTTCACCAGCGCGCCCAGGTCGAAGCCGACCGGCGTGCCCCGCATGAGCAGGACGGCGGGGCTGGTGCCGGCGCCCTTCAAGGCGGCGATCCGGCCGGCCTCGTCGGGGAACTCGTCGGCCACCGCGGCGGCACCGGCCGCGAGCAGCACCACCGAGCCCACGATCCAGATCGGCAACTGCACACGATCACGGCGCACGGCCAGGCGGATCAGCCGGCCGGTGCCAGCGAAGGCGCTCATCGGGCTGCGCCGATCATGGCCTTGTCGCCGTAGTGACGCATGAACAGCTCCTCCAGCGTCGGCGGATGGCTGGTCAGCGCCTGGACCTCGAAACCGGCCAGGTGCCGCAGCACGGCGGGGAGCCGGCTGGAGTCCACGTCGAACTGAACGCGCGTGCCGTCGGCCACCAGGTCGTGGACGCCGGGCAGGCCGGCCAGGCCGGTGATCGGCTCGGTCGCCTCCACGGTGAGCGTGGTCCTGGTCAGATGGCGAAGCTGGGCGAGGGTGCCGGTTTCGACGGTGCTGCCGTCACGGATGATGCTGACCCCTGAGCAGAGGGCCTCCACCTCGGAGAAGATGTGGCTGGACAGCAGCACGGTCGCCCCGCGGGCGCTCACCTCGCGGACGGTCTGCTGGAAGGCCGCCTCCATCAGCGGGTCCAGGCCGGAGGTGGGCTCGTCCAGCACGAACAGCTCGACGTCGGAGGCGAACGCGGCGACCAGCGCCACCTTCTGCCTGTTGCCCTTGGAGTAGGTGCGGCAGCGCTTGGTGGGGTCGAGCTGGAAGCGCTCCACCAGCTCGGCGCGGCGGGCCTTGTCCAGACCGCCGCGCAGGTCGCCGAACAGGTCGATGGACTCTCCACCGGTCAGGTTCGGCCACAGGCTCACGTCGCCGGGCACGTAGGCCAGCCTCTTGTGCAGGCGCACCGCGTCGCGCCAGGGGTCGCCGTCCAGTAACCGCACCTGTCCCGCGTCGGCCCGCAGCAGGCCGAGCAGCACGCGGATGGTCGTCGTCTTACCCGCGCCGTTGGGCCCCAGGAAGCCGTGCACCTCACCGGTGCCGACCGTGAGATCCAGGCCGTTCAGCGCCCGGGCGGTGCCGTACGTCTTGACCAGACCGGACACCGCGATCGCGTCGCTCATGCTGACTCTCCTTGCGAATGTGTGGACTCGGCCTCGTCGATGGCGGCCGTGATCCGGCTCGCGTCGTCGATGCTGAGCATGGGGTGCGAATAGATGTCGACGAGCCCCCGGGCGAGCAGGCGATCACCCTCGGGGCTGAAGACGTCGGCGCCTATCGCCCGCGAGACGTGCTCGTGCAGCACACCGATGGACAGGGCCATCGCCACGCCGATGGCCGCGCGGATCTTGACGTCGACGGTGGGAGGATCCGGCCGGTTCGCGTCGGCTTCGAGCAGCCAGGGCACGGACAGCCGGACGAGCTCGTCGAACAGAGCGCCCGCCGAGCCCTCCGCCATGGCCCGCACCATGTACTGGTGGTAGGGCCCGCCCGCCGCCCTGGCGGTCAGCACGGAGCTCAGCGCGCCGACGGCGAGGCCGGCTCTGGTCTCGTCGTTGACCTGCCGGATCATCTTGATCATGTACTCGTCGCAGGCCTCGCGCAGGCCCTGTTTCGACCCGAAGTGGTGACGCACCAGTCCGGCTGAGACCCCGGCGGTCTCGGCGATGCCGCGCAGGCCGGCCCGTTCGTAGCCGAGCTCGCCGAAGTGCCGCATGGCCGCCTCTCTGATGCGTGCCCGGGCCGTCAGGTCCTCAGGTGCCGCTGGTGTCGTCACGTCCCCATCGCTCCTGTTCATGCGCGGAGGCCAGGAGGCCACCGTACTACTCGGTCGTATAGGAAACTATACGTGCGGGCAGTGATAGGGCGTAAATATTCCGTCAACGAGCGTCAGGATGGGTGCCGATCGGCCGCCGAGCCCGGCCGGCGCAGCCCGGCTGGAACGGTTCGCCGCTATTTATCGCGCATTCTCACTAATGATCAAATCCATTAAGGACGGACATTTCTTAGTGATATTCGCAATTCAGTGCGCGCTGGGCTGCGACAGAAGGTGCCGGAGCATGGCGGACGGTTCGAGGCCCAGCTCGTCCAGCAGAATGCGGCGGCACTGCTCGTACTGGTGCTGCGCCGCGGCCCGGTTGCCGGCGGCGAGGTGCGCGTCGATGAGGGCCCGGTGGGCGCTCTCCCGCAACGGCTCCGCCCGCACGGCGGCCAGGGCGGCGGCCACCGCCTCCCCGTCGCGGCCGGCCGCGGTGAGCCGCTTCGCCATGGCCTCCAAGGCGTAGAGCCGAAGCTGGTGGAACTGCTCCTGCTCGATCAGCACCCACTCGTTGTCCGACCACTCCGGCAGCAGGTCGCCGGAGAGGTCGTCGCGGGTCTGCCGGTTGAGGATGTCGTCGCACAGGCAGGACTTGTCGAGCAGCCGATGGGCGTGGGCCACCGCGGCGTGGATGTCGACGTTGATGTTCGTGGCCAGCGCCATCTCGTGCGCGGACGCCTCGATGACCCGGTGCCCGGTGCGCAGGGCGCGCCACAACGACGAGCGGAGGTTGGCGTTGGCACGCGGGGTCGTCGCCTCCGGCCACAACGTTCCGGCCACGTACGTGCGCGTGCGCGGCCGGTCCTGCAAGGCGAGAAAGGCGAGCAACCGCTGCGCGCTGGACGACAGCGTCACCCGCGTGTCTCCCACGAGCAGCGCGAAACCCTTGAGCAGTCGCAAGGTCACGACCTGCGTTACTTCATCAGCGCGCATCGGCCCCCCAGGCTACGCCCGCACCGATCAATGGCCCCACCGTTGACAATATACGAGAACACGGCGTCAAACGTTAACGGAATTATTCCTGGTGTGGCGTTAGCTTTCCGTCACGGAAACGTCATCGGGCCTGTTCAGCAACTGTTCCAGCCAGCTCTGCACGGCCGCGTGCACCGCTTCCGGCGAGGTCACGGCGAGCGGGGGCGCCTGGTCCTGGCCGATCGAGGAGAGGACGCGCACCCGCAGGCGGTCCGGCTGCCCGCCCTCCAGCCATGCGCGCAGGACCAGACTGCCGGCGCGTTCTCCGGCCGGCTCTGCGAAGGATGACTCCACGAAGGATGAATCCACGAAGGCAAGATGCGCTCGCGCCTGTCACCGCCGCGTCGCCACTGTGTGTGCGCACGCGTTAACGGACGCTGCGGGAACGCGGCCGTGACGCCACCGCGACGGTCGGATGGCGGCTCCGCCACGCCACCCCTGCGATCCTGCGGCACGTACGCCGGCGTCACTTTCCCCGGTGTGCCGAGGGGAGGACTCGCATGGGTGACTTCGGCGTCGTCGCCGACGTTTCGACGATCATCGTGGACCGGTTAAGGCGGGCCCTGGCGGACGTTCGGCCCGGCCCGGTGACGGCGGAGCTGAACGACCTCTCCGAGCCGGTGCAGGTCGACCAGGCGAAGCTCACCGTGTTCCTCTACGAGATCGCCGAGGACCCGACGTCGCGCAACCGGCCGGCGGTCCGATCCCTGCCGCCGCAGGTGCCCACCGTCCGCAAACCGCCGATGGCGCTGCTGCTGCGTTACCTGATCACTCCGTGGGGCGGCAACCAGGAGGCCCAGCACCAGATGATCGGCCGCGCGCTCCAGGTCTTCTACGACGACGCGATCTGGGCCGGCGAGGACCTGACCCGCAGCCTGGCGGGCTCGACGGACGCGCTGCACTTCACGCTGACCCCGCTGACGCTCGACCAGAAATCCTGGATCTGGTACGCGATCCAGAAGCCCTACCGGCTGTCGCTCAACTACGAGGTCCGGGTCGTCAACCTGGACTCCCTCGACGTGGCGGACCTGCGGCTCGTGCGCAGCCGCACGATCAACCCGACGCCCGTGCCATGAGCCGGTTCTATCCTGTCGAGACCTCGGTCCTGTACAGCCCGGCCTGGTTCGTGCCGTTCGACGAGTTCGCCCAGCGGGTCCAGGCCGTCGGCGTGGCGACCAGGCTCGACCGCTTCGACCCCGCCGACGGCACCTGGGTGCCGCAGGACACGCAGGCGATCCGCACCCCGAGCGCCGCGATCGCCTACCCGGAGCTGGGCCGGCGCCGCGGGCCGGGCACCGAGCCGGAGCGCTACCGGGTCCGTTTCGAGGCCGTCGGATACCAGGCCCTGTACCCGGCCGACGGCCGGCCGTTCGACGCGGCCCTCGCGGGGGCCGAGTTCTCGGCCCACCCCTACGACGACACCCGGCCGCCCGCGGTGCTCAGCGAGCCGAGGCTGGTCCGGTTGCTGCCGAGCGTCGCCTTCCCGTACGGGCCGGGCGTCCGCACCGTGTACGGCGTCGTGCTGGACGCGAGCACCCGGGCGCCGGTGGCGAACGCGCTGGTCGAGGCGCGGGGCACGACGAGCCCGGACGGGGTGGCCTGGCTGGAGCGCACCCTGACCGACCCGCGCGGCGCGTTCCGCCTCGCCCTGCGGTGGGAGGGCGCCCGGGTGCCCGGGCCACCCGCCGGGCAGGCGTTCCACCTCAAGGCCACGGAGCGGCCGGGCCGCACCGGGTCCCTGCACATCCGGCTGCCGGCCGAACGCGACCGCAAGCACGTCATCGAGATCCCGCAGGACCTGCTTGCCGGGTCCGACCATCAGCGCGAGCAGTGAGAGCGAAGGAGCCAGAGCCATGCCCGAATACCTGAGCCCCGGCGTCTACGTCGAGGAGGTTGACGCGGGGCCGCGGCCGATCGCGGGGGTGAGCACCAGCACGGCGGGCATGGTCGGGGTCACCCAGCGCGGCCCGACCACCGGCAAGCCCAAGCTGGTCACGACCTTCCTGGAGTTCCAGACCACCTTCGGCGGCTTCCTGCCCGAGCCGGACCCGCAGGTGCGCGACGACTGGGCCGGCAACCCGGCCGAGGGCGGCCGCTGGTGGTTGTTCCCCCTGGCGGTCAAGGGCTTCTTCGACAACGGCGGCCAGCGCCTGTACGTCAAACGGGTCGTGAGCGGCGCGGCGCAGCCGGCCTCCGGCACACTCGGCCGGGGGCTGGTCAGCCAGATCGTCCGCAACGCGCCGGCCGGCGCGTCCTCGCTGGAGCTGGCCCACCTGATCGGTTTCGAGGGCCACGACGCCGTCAGCATCGTCCGCGGCAGCGACGACGTCGAGATCAGCGCCGCGACGATCACCGGCTACAACGCGGCCACCCGGCGTGTCCAGCTCAGCACCCCGCTGGCGGCCGAGGTCAAGGCGTCGCGCGGCGACTACGTCCAGGTCGGCTCGCGCACCGAGGACCCCACGCTGGAGTTCGCCGCGGTGAGCCCCGGCACCTGGGGCCGGGGCGTCCAGGTCCGGTTCACGCCGATCGTGGGCGCGACGCTCCAGGTGCTGCCCGACCCGGGCGAGGGCGAGCTGTTCGTCACCCAGCTCGCCGAGCCCGCGGCCGCCAACAGCCCAACCGTCCAGGTCAACGCGGTGCCCGAAGGGCTCGACGCGCCGTTCTGGATCCTGGCCGGCGACCGGCGGTTCGAGGTGACGCAGGTGGACCGGCCGTCGAGCGGCCCCGTGACCCTGACCCTCGGCGACGCGACGCACGCCGCCTGGCCCACCGGGTTCGGCGTGCGCCGGGTGCGCCGCGCCAACCCGGCTGGCGCGTCGCCGAAACTGCGGATCGCCGGCGTGAACCGGCTCTATCCGGACGCGGTCGTCCAGCTCGACACCGGTGACCGGCTCACCACCCTCTACGTCCAGTCGGTCGCCGGCGACGAGGTCACCTTCACCGCCGACACGCCCGCGGACGTCTTCGACAACGACCGGCTCTACCTCGTCGAGGGCAGGGTGGACACCAGCTTCGACGACCCGGGCGGCGGCTCGGTGACCGAGACGTTCAGCAACCTCCGCCTCAGCGGCGACTCCCCGTCGAGCGTGGCGGCCACCCTGGCGAGCCGCTCGCGTCTGGTGCGGGCCACGGTCCGCGACACGATCAACGACCTCACCCTGTTCCCCACCCCGGCGCGCGGGTCCGCGTTGTCGCTGGACGGCGGGTCGGACGGCTACGAGGCGCTGACCGTCGCCGACTTCGTCGGCTCCGACGGCGGCAGCGGCAGGCGCACCGGGATCGTGGCGCTGGAGGACATCGACGAGGTCGCGATCTGCGCGGTGCCCGGCGTGTGGTCCGGGACCGTCGAGTCGGCCCTCGTCACCCACTGCGAGCTGCTCAAGGACCGGTTCGCGATCCTCGACCCGCAGGACGGGCTGGACCTCGAGGACATCCAGATGTTCCGGGAGGTGTTCGACACCAAGTACGCCGCCCTCTACTACCCGTGGCTGGTCGCCAACGACCCCTCGACGAACCAGTTCGTCGAGGTGCCGCCGTCCGGCCACCTGGCCGGCATCTACGCCCGCGTCGACACCGAACGGGGCGTGCACAAGGCCCCGGCGAACGTGGTCATCCGCGGCATCCGGCCGGCCGACGGCCTCGCCCAGGATGTCACGAAACGGCACCAGGACCTGCTCAACCCCAAGGGGATCAACGCGCTGCGCTTCTTCCCCGGGCTCGGCCAGCGGGTGTGGGGCGCGCGGACGTTGTCCTCCGACACCTCCTGGAAATACGTCAACGTACGGCGGCTCTTCCTCTTCCTTGAGGAGTCGATCGACGAGGGCACGCAGTGGGTCGTGTTCGAGCCCAACGACGAGTCGTTGTGGGCGCTGGTGCGGCAGACGGTCTCCAACTTCCTCACCACGGTCTGGCGCAGCGGCGCGCTCGCCGGCACGACCGCGGACGAGGCGTTCTTCGTCACCTGCGACCGCTCCACGATGACCGACGACGACATCGCGAACGGCCGCCTCATCTGCCTGATCGGCGTCGCCCCCGTCTTCCCGGCGGAGTTCGTGATCTTCCGGATCCAGCAGAAGACCCGCGAGCCCCAGCCCGCCTAACCGATTGAGAGGCACCGGACATGCCACCTGCGACGCGGGAAGACCCGTATGCCGCATATAACTTCCTGGTCATCGTGACCAACGTCAGCGACGACGGCGTCGCGGTGAGCGGGTCCTTCACCGAGGCCAGCGGGCTGGACGTGGAGCTGCCGGTGATCGAGTACCGCACCGGCAGCGAGGACATCACCGTCCGCAAACTGGTGGGGCTCAAGAAGTTCCCGAGCGCGCTGACGTTCAAGCGGGGCGTCACCGGCCACGTCGGCTTCTGGAACTGGATCAACGAGGCGCTCAACGGCCGGGTGCGCCGCACCTCCGGCTCGATCGTCATGCTGGACGAGAACCGCCAGGAGGTCATGCGCTGGAACTTCGACCGGGCCTGGCCGACGAAGTACACCGGCCCGTCGTTCAACGCGACCAAGAACGAGATCGCCATGGAGACGCTCGTGCTGGCGGTCGAGAGCCTCCTGATCGACGCGTGAGCGAGATGACCAGCGCGGCGCTTCCCGGCGTCTCCCTGACCGTCGTGCGCGGCGGCTCCGACACCGAGCCGCTGCGCACCGACGTGGCGGCCTTCCTCGGCCGCACCCGGCGCGGCCCGGTCGGCACCCCGGTGCGGGTGCGGAGCTGGAACGACGTCGTCGGCGTGTTCGGGCCGCCGGACGGCTCGTCCGCCACCCCCTACGCGCTGCGCGGCTTCTTCGAGAACGGCGGCCGCGCCGCGTGGGTGCTGCGGCTCTCGGGACCCGCCGAAACCGCGAGCGCGCCCTGGACGGCCGGCTTCCGTGTGGAGGCGAGCAGCCCGGGGACGTGGGCGAACGGCGGCCGGATCGTGCTGCGGTATCAGGCGAGCAGCATCGCCGGGCCGCCGGTGGTCACCGTGCGGGTGCTCGTGCCCGGCGAGGCGGCGGAGATCTTCGCCGGCGTGCCGCCGGAGGAGGTGGCCGACCGGCTGACCGCGTCCCGGCTGATCCGGCTGGTCCCCGTGGTCGCCGGCGAGCCCGGCGGGCCGATTCCGCTGGTCCCGGCGGAGCCCGGCGGGCCGGTTCCGCTGCTCTCTCCGGACCCCGGCGGGCCGCTCGTACCGGTTCCTTCGGGGACCGGTGAGCCCGGCGGGCCGACCCCGCCGGAAGCCCCGATCTCGCGGTCCTGGGACCTGACGCTGACGGGCGGCACGGACAGCCCGCCCGGCCGGGACGACTACCTCGCCACGGTGTCGGCGCAGGCCGAGCTGCCGGAGCCGGCGCTGGTCGCGCTGCCGGACCTGGGCGCGGATCTGGCCGGCACCGACCACACGGATCTGGTGCTCACGCTGCTGGCGACGTGCGCGACGCTGCTCGACCGGCTGGCCGTGCTGGACGTGCCGCCTTCGTCGGCCACCGTGGACGACGTGCTGACCTGGGTGCGGACACTGCGGGACGTGGGCGACGAGGCGCTGCTCGCCGCCGCGGCCGTGTACCATCCGCCGCTGCGCGCGCCGGAGCTCGCGGGGACCGGGCTGCGGACGGTGCCGGCCTCCGGGCACGTCGCCGGGCTGGTCGCCAGGCTGGACGGAGAGCGCGGCGCCCACCACACCCCGGCCAACGCGACGCTGCTGGACGCGGTGGATCTGGAGATCGACTACCCCGAGCCGCAGCAGGTCCGGCTGTTCGAGGCGAACGTGGACCTGGTGCGGTGCGTGCGCGGCCGCGGCCTCGTGGTCTGGGGCGGGCGTACGTTGTCCGGCGACCCGCGCCGGCTCTACGTCGCGCATCGCCGGCTGCTGCACCTGCTCGTGCGGGCGATCCGGCGGGTCGCCGGGCCGCTGGTGTTCGACGTGAACTCGCCGGAGTTGCGGCTGACCCTGGTCCGCGCGATCACGTCGGTGCTGCTGGAGACGTTCCGGACCGGCGCGCTGGCCGGCACCCGGCCGGAGCAGGCGTTCCGGGTGGTCTGCGACGACACGAACAACCCGCCCGAGCAGGATCCGGGGCTGCTGGTGTGCGAGGTCGAGGTCGCGCCCGCCGTGCCGATGGAGTTCATCCGGCTGCGCGTCGTGCTCGGCCAGGACCGCGGGCTGGAGGTGATCGAGGCATGAGCACGCCCATCGACCGCCTGCTCGACCTGAACGAGCCGCTGCCCAAATACCGCTTCATCGTCACGCTCGACCCGGGTGACGCCTACCTGCCGCCCGCGCAGGCGCTGCTGCTGCCGCTGGTCGCGGCGGGCGCGTTCCAGGAGGTGACCGGGCTGGGCGCGCAGCTGGAGGTCATCACCTACGCCGAGGGCGGCCGCAACGAGGCGGTGCGCCAACTGCCGCTGCGGCATTCGTGGAACCGGATCACGCTGAAACGCGGCGTGGTCCGGGACCGCCTGTTGTGGTCCTGGTACCAGACCGGCCTCGCCGACTCGCTGGGCGCCCGGCGCGACGGTGCGGTGATCATGCTCGACACCTCCGGCCTGCCCGCGCTGGCGTGGGCCTTCCACGGCGGCCTCGCGGCCAAGTGGAGCGGCCCGGACCTGCACGCGGAGCAGAGCGCGGTCGCGATCGAGTCCCTGGAGATCGCCCACGAAGGACTCACCAACGTCCTGTAGGAGACAACGTGGCCAAGAACCTGATCATCCACAACCTCGAGGTGCGCTTCCAGGTGGACGGCGACGACGGAGCCGTGTTCACCCGGCTGTTCAACAAGCACATCCAGGCGTGGGCGCGGCTGTACGAACAGGAGTGCGCGCGGCACAAACACGCCGAGAACGAGCGGAAGCTCAGCGACATGGAGGGCCACTGGTGAGCGTCACCCCCGTGTCCTTCGCGAGCCAGGGCGCCCTGGCCCGCCTGGAGATCATCCGGCCGGTGATCGCCGATGAGCGGCACCGGCGGATCCCGTTGCGCTTCAACCCGACCGACTACAAGCTGAGCAAGAGCAACACCTTCGCCGAGATCACCATCCCGGGGCTGGAGACGCCGCCGATCCAGTACGTCCGGGGCGGCAGCGAGACGCTCACCGTGCAGGCGCTGGTCGACACCTCCGACACGCTGGACAACGTCCGGACCGCCTACGTGGACGCCATCCGCAACCTGATGCGGCCCGACAGCAGGGAGCACGCGCCACCGGTCGTGCGGTTCGTCTGGGACGAGTCCGTGTTCACCGGTGTGCTGGAGAAACTCGACGTCAACTACGTGCTGTTCGGCAAGAACGGGGTGCCGCTGCGGGCGCAGCTGGACCTGACGCTGAAGGAGTTCCGCCCGGCGGCGCAGCAGGTCTCGGACCCGCCGCGCTCCTCGCCGACGGTGGAGAAGAGCTACGTGGTGCGCCGGGGCGACACGCTGTCGAGCATCTCCGCCGCGGTCTACCGCAGGCCCGACGCGTGGCGGGAGCTGGCGCGCGCCAACGGGATCACCGATCCACGCGAGCTGCGGCCGGGCCGGGTGCTGACCGTGCCCCGGCTGCCGTGAGAGGGGCGCCGCGATGACCCTGCCCGCCGCGGAGCCGCAGATCGCCGACCCGGACCGGTACGCGCCCGAGTTCGAGGTGTTCATCGAGGGCGTCGAGGCCGACCCGACCACCAAGAACGACATCCTCGACATCAAGGTGCACCGCGACCTCGACGAGATGTCCGGCTTCTCCCTGGAGCTGAACAACTGGGACGACGTCAACCTGAAGTTCAAGCACACCGACTCGCGGCAGTTCCGGCTCGGCTCCCGCGTCTCCGTCCGGCTCGGCTACGCCGACCGGCTGCTGACCGTCGCGACCGGGACGATCAGCACGCTGGCCCCCAAGTTCCCGGACGGCGCGTCGCCGACCGTCTCCGTCAGCGGGGTCGACGGGATGCTGAAGCTCAAGGACCGCAAGCCGGCCAAGGAGGAGGACAAGGTCTTCCGCCGGATGGCCGACTGGCAGATCGCCGAGAAGATCGCCCGGCGCAACAAGCTCCGGGTCGTCACGACACCCGAGGGGCCGGTGCACGACCTGGTGGTGCAGAAGAACCAGGACGACGTGACCTTCCTGATGGAACGGGCGAAGCGGCTCGACTTCGACTGCTTCATCCTGCCGGACCCGGACACCGGCGAGGAGACCCTGTACTTCATCAAGCCGACCGACGGCCGCGACGGCCGGCCGATCCGCCTGTTCCGGCTGACCTACCAGCCGGGGCTCACCACCGGCCCGGCCACGCAACCCGAGGGCCTGGTGCCCAACCTGCTCGACTTCACCCCGACCCTCACGCTGTCGCAACAGGTCAGCAAGCTCACCGTGCGCGGCTGGGACCCGCGCACCAAGCAGGCGCTGGAGTTCACCGCGACCGCCGACAACCTGCCCGCCGGCCAGAACTCCGCCGACGGGCAGAGCGGCCCGCAGGCCGCCGACAGCGCGGTGGGCAGCCGCCAGGAGGTGCTGGTCGACGCCCCGGTCACCAGCGCGCAGGAGGCCCGCGAGCTGGCGATCGCCCTGCTGCGCGAACGGTCGTATGAGTTCATCACCGCGACCGGCCGGGTGGCCGGGCTGCCGGAGCTGCGGCCGGGCGACAACCTGGAGATCTTCGGCCTCGGCCGGCGGTTCTCCGGCACCTACTTCGTCAAGCGCGTCGAGCACACCCTGGGCACCAGCGGTTTCTTCACCACCTTCACCGGCCGCCGGATCCACCAGGGAGATGTGTGATGACGCGGGCCGTGCCACGCGCGCGCAGCACCGACCGCCGCTACTACGGCGTCGTCGAGGCGATCGTCGTGGAGAACGACGGCGACGACGAGGGCCGGGTCAAGGTGAAGTTCCCGTGGTTCGACGGCGGCTCGACCGTCACCGAGTGGTGCCGGGTCAGCCAGGTGTACGCGGGCGGCGGCTACGGCTCGGTGTTCGTCCCGGAGATCGGCGACGAGGTGCTGATCGCGTTCGTACACGGGGACATGCGGTTCCCGATCGTCCTCGGCGGGCTGTACAACGGCGTGGACAAGCCGCCGGCCGCGCGCACCGGCGGACGGGACCAGAAGATCATCCGGACGAAGGCCGGGCACGAGGTGCTGCTCGACGACGGCGCCAAGGAGATCCGGATCACCACCGCCGAGGGCGGCACCGTGACCGTGACGGCCACGGGCGAGATCAGGCTCAAGGCGCGCAAGGTGACCGTCGAGGCGGACGCCGTCGACCTCGGCGGCGGGGCCACCCAGCGCGCGGTGCTCGGCGACGCCCTCAAGACCGCGTTCGACACGCACACCCACACGGCCGCCGCGCCCGGCTCGCCGACCACCCCGCCGGTGGTGCCGCTGCTGAACACCGTCCTGTCGTCGAAGGTGACGGTCGAATGAGCGAACCGTTTCTCGGGACCGGCTGGCGGTTCCCGATCCTGCCGGACGAGGCCGGGCGGCTCGGGTACGCCGTCGGCGAGCAGAGCATCGAGCACTGCCTGCGCGCGCTGCTGCTCACCGGCACGGGCGAGCGGGTGATGCGGCCGGACTTCGGCACGAAGGCGCAGGAGTCCGTGTTCGCGCCCGGCAGCGTGCAGAGCCTGCGCGACCTGGAGCGCTCGATCGCCGACGCCGTGCGGGCCTACGAGCCGAGGGTCGAGCTGGACGCCGTCCGCGCCGAGGCCGACCCGGCCGACGAGTCCCGGGTCACGGTCTCGGTCGAATACCGCGTCCGGCGTACCAACACCAAGACCAACCTGGTGTTCCCGTTCTACCTCGGCCTGACGGGGGGCACGCCGTGACCCTGCCCATGCCGAAGCTCGACGACCTCACCTGGGCCGACATGATGGCGGCCATCCGCCGCCGCATCCCGGCCGAGTCGGACGGCAGGTGGACGTTGCACGCGCCCGCCGACCCGGGCGTCACGCTGCTGGAGCTGTTCGCGTACCTGCTGGAGCAGCGGCTCTACTGGCTCGACCAGGCGCCGGACGAGCTCGTCGTCGCGATCCTGCGGCTGCTCGGTCTCGACCCGCCGCGACCCGCGCGGCCGGCGGCCACCGTGTTGCGGCTGACCGCCGACGAGCCGGGCGTCGTCCCCGCGGGGACCGTCATGTCGCGGGATCCCGCCGGGCGGATCAGGTTCACCCTCGACGACGACGTCGCGGTGTTCCCGCTCGACGAGGGGGACGTCACAGTGTGGACCGACCGCGACCGCACGGCGGATCTGCGCGCGCGGCGCGGGGTCTCCCTGCTGGCGAGCGACGGCTCGGCCGCCTCGGCACGCTTCACCTTGCCGCTCGCCCACCCGGACCCGGCACCCGGCCTGGGCGCGGACTCGGTGTCTGGTCGGTTGGGTGCGGACTCGGTGTCTGGTCGGTCGGGTGCGGGCTCGGCGCCCGGCTGGTTGTCGCTGCTCGTCGAGCTGGACACGCCGCTGCCACCGTCCTGGTCACCGTCGGCGGTCTTGGACGTGCGGCCGCCCGCCGAGCTGACGTGGTCGTGGTTCCGGCCCGGCACCGAGGTGTCCGGGTCGTTCGCGAAGGTCGAGGACGGCACCGGCGGGCTGCGGCGGTCCGGGGTGGTCCGGCTGCGGCTACCGGACGGTTGGTCCGGGCAGGATCGTGGCGTGCTGGTGTCGACCCCGGCGGCGACGTTCGCCTCGCCGCCGCGACTGCTCCAGCTCGCGGTCAACGTCTGCGCCGCCCGGCACCTCGAACAGCGCGCGCTGACCGCCACCGAGCCGGCGGACCAGAGCACCGGGTGGCTGACCTCCACCGAGCTGGCCGCCCAGAGCACCGGGTGGCTGAAGCTGCCCGGCCAGCGACTGGTGCTGCCGGACGCCGCCGACCGCCTCCTCGACGCGACCCTCCACCTGGCCGGCGAGGCGTGGGAACCGGTGGTGGACTTCGCGTTCGGCGGCTCCCGCGACCGGATCTTCACCCTCGATCGGGCCGCCGGCGCCCTCGTGTTCGGCGACGGGCTCACCGGGCGTGTCCCGCGTCCCACCGACGACGTGCGCGTCGCGTACACCATCGGCGGCGGCCGGTCCGGCAACGGCGGGCTCACCACGAACTGGCTGCCCATCACGGACGCCGTGGCCGTGCGCGGCGCGAATCTGGTTCAGGCCGAGGGCGGCACGGACCCGGAGACCGTGGCACAGGCGCGCGATCGTGCGGCGGGCACGCTGGGCGAGGTGACCCGGGCCGTCACCGCCGAGGACTACGTCACCCTGGCCGTGACGACTCCCGGCGTGGCGGTGGGCCGGGCGTACGCGTCGCTCGGCGAGCACCCGGGCTTCCCGTGCGTGCGGGTGCCCGGCGCGGTGACCGTTCACATCGTCCCCGCGGCGCCCCGCGACGACATCGGCTCCGTGCCGGCGCCGCAACCGGACCCGGGCCTGCTGTGCGAGGTCGCCGACCGGCTCGCGGACGCGCGGTTGCTGACCGCCGAGGTGTTCGTGCGCGCCCCGGCCTACCGGGCCGTCCGGCTGCGGGTCGACCTGTCCGGGCGCCCGGCAGGCCGGGTCCGGGTGTCCGCGGTGGTCGGAGACGCGCTGCGCCGCTACCTCGACCCGCTGGTGGGCGGCGATGACGGGACGGGCTGGCCGTTCGGCGAGGCGTTGCGGCCGTCCGCGCTGCTGCGGGCCGCGCAGCAGGCACTCGGCGACCTCGCGGACGTCTCGGGCGTCGCGATCGGCCTCGACGGCGCGGACCCGGCCGACTCGTGCGGCGACATGGCCCTGCGGGCCGGCGAACTGCCCATCGCGCGGGAGATCCGCACCCGGATCGTGCCCGCCGTCGAACCGGGGGAGGGTCTGACATGACCGCGGACGTGTGGTGGGCCCGCGACTCGGGCGAGGAGGGGCGCGGCAAGGAGGGGCGCGGCGGGGAGGGGCGCGGCGAAGAGGGGCGCACCGTCCCCGGCCCGGGGCCGTCCGGGGTGCAGCCGGAGCTCGTCGACGCGACACGGGAAGCCGTCCGCGCCGCCGTGCGCGACCGCATCCCCGGCTACACCCCCGACTGGACCAACCCCGACCGGCAGGACGCCGGCGTCGCGCTCGTCCGCCTCTTCGGCACCCAGGCCGAACCCGTGCTCGCCCGGGTCAACCGGCTGCCGGAGAAGGTGCTGGCCGAGCACCTGGACATCGCCGGCGTACGGCGGCGGCCGGCCACCGCGGCGGCCGCGCTGCTGGAGTTCACCGTGACCCCGCCGGACGGCGCGTCGGTCCTCGTCCCCGCCGGCTTCCAGGCCGCCGCGTCGGGACCGGCCGGCCAGATCATCTACGAGACCGGCCAGGACCTCTACGCCACGCCCGCCACCCTCGGCGCGATCGCCGTGCAGCGGGCCGGCGCGCTCGAACCGGTTCCGCTGGGGCCGAACGGTCCCGGCCGCCCCTTCCCGCCGTTCGGCGCGGATCCCCGGCCCGGCGACGCGTTGTGGCTCGGCCTGGCCGGCGCCGCGAGCCCGTTCCCGTCGTTGTCCCTGGGGTTCGTCATCGCCGCCGTGCCGCCGACGGCTGCCGAGTCGGGCGGGCTCACGCCGCTGCCCGTGTCACCGCAGCCGCTCCTGCGCTGGGACGTGCTGGACGGCGGCCGGTTCCGGCCGGTCGAGGTGGTCCGGGACGAGACCGGCGGTCTGCGCGCCGGCGGCACCGTGGAGTTGCGGGTGCCGCGCACGTGGGCCGTGGGCAGTCCACCGGTCGCCCGGCCGGGACCGGCGCTGCGGTGGTTGCGGCTGCAGGTCGCGCACGGCGCCTTCACCGTCGCGCCGCCCCTCGTCACCGGGCTGCGGCTGAACATGGTCGCGGCCGCGGCCGCCCGCACGATCTTCGACGAGCCCCTCGAACCGATCCAGGACCCGCGGCGGACGACCCGCCGGCGGATGCGGCTCAGCCAGGTGCCGATCCTGGCCGGCAGCGTGGTGATCGAGGTCGACAACGACCTGGGCGCCGACCTCTTCGGCACCACGGCCGATCCGGCGGTGATCGCGGCCGGCGATGACCTGGGCGCCGATCCCTTCGGCACCACGGCCGGTTCCGCCGCGCGCTGGCAGGAGGTCGAGAGCCTGGCCGCGTACGGAACGGACGATCGGGTGTTCGTCGTCGACTACGCGACCGGCGAAGTGACCTTCGGCGACGGCGTCAACGGCGCGCCCGTGCCGCCCGGTTTCCGCAACGTGCGTGCCGTCCGCTACCGCGTGGGCGGCGGCCGGGCGGGCGCGGTGGCGGCCGGCGCGGTCAACAGCGTCGTCACCGCGCTGCCGTTCGTCACCGGCGTCAACAACCCCTTCCCCGCCACGGGCGGCACCGACGCCGAACCGGACGCCGACGTGATGCGGCGCGGGGTCGGGGGACTGCGTTCGCGCGGCCGTGCCGTGGCGCCGGCCGACTACGGCCTGCTGGCCGTGCGCGCGCCGGGCGCCTCGGTCGCCCGCGCGCACGGCGTGCCCGGCCTGCACCCGGACTTCCCCGGTAAGCCCATTCCCGGCGTGGTGGGCGTGCTCGTGGTGCCGCCGATCGAGGACTCGGGCGGGGCCGCCGGTGAGCCGCCGGTGCCGTCCGCGGCCACCTTGAGCGCGGTGTCCGGCTTCCTCACCCGCGAGGTCGCGCCCGCCGGCGTCACCGTGGCCACCGGCCCGGTCGCGTTCCGCCGGGTCGCGGTGGAGGCACGACTCGTGCTCGACCGGGACCAGGACCGGGCCGCCGTGCTGGCCAGGGCCGCCGACGCGGTCACCGGCCACCTGGATCCGTTGCGGGGCGGGAGGGACGGCGGCGGCTGGCCGTTCGGCGGCGCCGTGCGGCACACCCCGCTGGTACGCCGGCTGCTGGCCGTCGACGGCGTTCTCGCCGTGTCCGGGCTCTCGCTCACCGTGGACGGGTTGCGGCTGCCGCCGTGCACCGACTTCCCGATCCCGCCGAACGACCTCATCTGGCCACAGCGCCCGCTGCTGATCCCGGTGGAGGAATCATGACGTGCGCACCGGTCGTCGCGACGTTCCGCCTGCTCGACGACGTGGTCGGGTGGGACGAGGATAAGGCCGAGGTGCTGAACGTGGCCGGGTTCGCCGACCCGGCCGGTGTCCGCCTCGCCTTCGGCGGCCCGTCGCCGGACGGGCCGACCAGAGCCCAGGTGCTCCCGTGGTTCCCCGACCCCCGGCTGGCCCCCGGCTGCCGGGCGTGCGCCTGGTATTTGCTCGCGGCGGACCGGCTGCTGCGCCGCGACCCATGCTCCGGAACCTGGCACCCGGTCTGGGAGCCTCGCCGCGATCACAAGTCGCCGGACGGGCGCCTGGCCGGGGTGTCTCGCCGCGATCCCGGGTCGCCGGACGGGCGCCCAGCCGGGGTGTCTCGCCGGGATCCCGGGGCGCTGCACGCGCCTGGTGCCGTCGCCGCCCGTGGGCACCGCGTGGCCGTGGTCGACTCCGGCCGGGTGCTCGTCTGGCGCAACGAGGGTGCGCAGCTCATCGCGGTGATCAGCGTGCCGGGCGCCGGGCTCGTCGCGCTCGCGCCGGACGGGCAGGTGCTGGTGTCCCGGGACGGCCGCACCGAGCTGGCGCGGTTCGGCCCGGACGGGCGGTCGCGCGGCGGCATCGAGACCGGCGTCCCCGGCGAGATCATCGGGATGCGCACCGGATCCGACCGCACGATCTGGTTGCTCACCGAGGACCACACCCGGCTGCGCATCCACCGGGGCCGGCCGGGCCGCCCGTTCACCGAGGTCCGCCTGGAGGAGCTGGCGGCGGCGCTGCCGCCGAGCACGCTCGTCTCCGCCGGCGAGGACGGGTTCTGTCTCCGGGAGGAGGGCCCCGACGGCGACGTCACCTCCTGCTACGACTGGGCGGGCGAGCCGCGCCCTGAGCCGGCGCCCGGGCCCGGCCAGTACGCGCGCGAGGGCGAGTTCACCACCGGCCTGATCGACAGCGGCATCTCGCGCTGCCGCTGGCACCGCGTGCGCGTCTTCGCCGACGTTCCGGCAGGCACGGCGGTGTCCGTGGCGGTCGTCGTTTCGGAGGACGGCCGGTTCGCCGGCACCGACTGGCAGACCGTGCCGGCCGGCGTCACCGACTTCCTGGTCGACCAGCCGCCCGGCCGTTACCTCACCGCCCGCGTACGCCTGTCCGGTGACACCTCGGGCACCCCGCTCCTGCACCGCATCCGGCTGGACTTCCCGCGCACGACCAGCGCGGACCTGCTGCCCGCCGCGTTCCGGCAGGACCCCGCCGCGGACGACTTCACCGAGCGGTTCCTGTCGCTGTTCGACGCCACGACGGCCGAGATCGACAGAGTCATCGAGCGCTACCCCGCGCTGCTCGACCCGGCCGGCGTCCCGGACGCGGCGCTGCCGTGGCTGGCCGGGCTGCTCGGCCTGTCGTTCGAGGCCGGCTGGGACGCGAGCACCCGGCGCGCGCTGATCGCCGCGGCGCCGGAGCTGTACCGGCGGCGCGGCACGCCGTGGGCGCTGTCCGAGGCCATCCGGGTCGTCTTCGGCGTCACGCCGGTCATCGACGAGCTGGCCGGCGACCGCCACTGGGCGCAGCTCCGATCCACCGCGAGCCCGGCGGGCGCCCGGGGCCTCGGCGCGGTGCGGTTGTTCGGCCGGTCGGCGAGCCGGTTCCGGCTCGGTGGATCGGCGCGGGGGTCGGTGCTGGGCGCCGCGCCGCTGCGCGCGTTCGGCGACCCCGACACCGATCCCCTCACCGAGCACGCCCACCGGTTCCGCGTGTTGCTGCCCGCCGCCGCCGACGAGGACGCGGTGCGGCGGCTCGTCCAGCGGCAGGCGCCCGCGCACACGGCGGGAACCGTCCGCATCGGAGGGGCGGGTTTCGTGGTCGGCGCGCGGTCGACGGTCGGGGTGGACACCGCGTTCGTCCCCCTGCCGCCGCCCGTCCTCGGGGGCGCGCGGCTGAACCACGACGGAGTACTCCGGCCCGGGCCACGAGGCGCACGCCACGGTGTGAGCGTCGGCGTGGTGTCCGCGGTCGGGGTCCACACACGAGTGTCTTGAGAGGACGGAAGAGATGACCGAGATATCGGCACAGCCGGCCGCACACTCCCCGGAGCACGGGGACTTCGACGCGTCCCCGTCGCGCCGGTTGCGGTACTTCCACGGCCAGATGCTGACCGCCCGCGACTTCCAGCGCGAGCAGGAGTACTTCCGCGAGAAGTTGCGGCTGCGGATGCGCTGCCTGCTCGGCTACGGCGTGGTGTGCGGGCTGTTCGTGACGCCGGTGCCGTCGGACGGCCACGAGACCGAGGACGCGCCGGCCGCACCCGCCCAGGACGCGCCGGCCGAGCCCGGCGAGGAAGCACCCGCTGATGACGCGCCCGCCGAGAGCGAGGGCGGCCACCACCGGCGCCGCAGGGCGAAGGTGCGGATCGCCTCCGGGCTCGGCGTGGACTGCGAGGGCAACGAGCTCGTCGTGGCCGGCGGCTGCGCGATCGACCTGTGGGAGGCGCTGCACGAGGACGACCGCACCGCCGGGAACACGGTGTGGGTCGGCATCGAGTACGACGAGCGGGCGGTGGAGCCGACCAGGACCGTCTTCAACTCCACCTGCGCGGACACCTCCGACTGCGAGTTCGGCTACACCGAGGAGAGCTACGCCGTCCGGGTGACCACCAGCGAGCCGCCGAAGGACGAGCGGTGCGAGACGTGCTGCTCGCGCTGTGCGCACCGGGTCCTCTGGCTGGCCAGGATCGACGACGTGGACTGGCACCGGCCGGTGCGCGCGGACCAGATCCACATGAACATCCGCCGGCCGTTCGGCACGTACGTGCCGACGGTGATCACCGGCATCAACTGGCGGCACGGCCACACCTACACCGTCAACGAGGCCAGGGAACTGCTCGGCACCCAGAAGCAGTCCGGCGGGCTCGTCGTGCGCTTCTCCGACGACGTCCGGGTGGACACGCTGCTGCCCGGCGTCGTGGAGATCCAGGTGATCGAGGGTGGCGCGGGCCGCAACGCCGAGACCTGGTACATGGGCGGGGCGTTGGAGGAGCCGGACGGCGGCGAGTTCACCAGCCGCTTCCGGTACCGGCAGACCACCCGCGAGACGCTGCAGGACGGCGACCGGGTGCTGGTCACGGTCCGCACGGCGTTCATCCTCGACCGGTGCTGCCGTCCGGTCGACGGCACCAACGTCGGCGGCAAGGTGCCCTACATCCGCCGTGGCCGCGACATCGCGGGCGACTGGCCGGAGCCCGACGCGGCGTACGAGCCCCCCGAATCCGGCTGCGCGCTGCCGCCGTCCGGCGTCGGGCCGTGGACCTCGGGCAACGGTGCGGGCGGGGACGTCTTCGAGAGCTGGTTCTTCATCACGGAGGAGCGCCGATGAGCAAGGCAGGGTGCGGGTGCGGCTGCGGAGGCGCGACCCGCGGGCCGTCCGCGTTCGTCCGGCCGCGGTTCTTCGCGGGCCAGCTGCTCACCGAGGACGACCTGTCCCTGCTGGTCGACTACCTGACCGGAAAGTCCCGCCTGCACAACAGGATGGTGTCGGGACCGGGTGTCGTCTGCGGGCTCGAGGTGAGCTGCGACCCGTGCGGCGGCGGGACGGTCGTCGTGCACCCCGGGCACGCGCTCGACGCCGGCGGGAACGACATCGTCCTGTCCTGCAAGGAGAAGGTCGACGTGCAGGCGCTCGTGCGGGAGTCGCGGGTGGCGTCGCTGGGCGTGGTGTGCGGCGACCCGTGCGCGGACGACCAGCGCAGCTACGGGCTCTACGCGCGTTACGAGGAGACGCCGGTCGAGCCGGTCGCCCCTTACTCGACCGAGGAGCCGTGCCCGTCGCCGGGTTGCGTGCCGTCCCGGATCCAGGAGGGGTTCCGGTTCGTCGTCAAGTGCGACACCTCCGACGACCACCGCTACAACCCGGTCTCGCGGTTGCTGGCGACCGTCGGCGCCAAGGACAAGTACGAGCCGGTACGCGTCCTGGGGCAGCGGTTCGGCCTCTATCTGGACGCGTTGTCCGTCGCCGGGGCGGCGGCCACCCGGCCGATCGAGTTCACGGCCGACGACGCGGCCCGCTACGCCCGCGGTGTGGAGTTCCTGGGCCAGAGCGGCGAGGGGCGGGTGACGTCGCCGCCGGTGGCCAGGGAGATGACCGAGCACGTGCGCGCGCTGGCCAGTGCCATCGCCCGCTACGACACCTACGACCGGGCGGGGCAGGAGCGGCTGCGCGGCGAGCACGGCCTCGGCGAGGTCGAGTCGGCCCGGCAGGTGCTCGAAGCGGCGTGCGCCCGGCTGGCCGCGACCGATCCGCGGCAGGTGTGGCCGGATCAGGCGCACCGCTCGCCGGCCGTCGCCGTGGTCGCCGAGGCCAGGGCGCGGGTCGTGACCCCCGACACCGAGTCGCCGCTGGAGGTGCGCCTGCTCGCACAGGGCACCCCGGTGAGCAACGTGCTGCGGGCCGAGTTCCGCTCCGACCTCGTCCAGCTTCGGGAGTGGCTGCTGGTCCGCCTGGACCGGACGCCCGGACTCGGGGACGGCGCGCTGCGGGACGACGTACGGAAGGTGGCGATCCCGCAGCCGCTGCCCACGCCCGAGCCGGACCCGGCGCAGCGGCTGTCGGTCGCGGAGCTGGACCAGATCGCGGACGCGGCCGGGAAGCTGACGGTGTACGTGCGGCGCTTCCTCGCCGACGCGGCCTGCTCGACGCTGAACCCGCCGTGCACCGACTGCGCGGACACCGACGTGCTGCTCGCGCACCTGGAGCTGGACGGCTGCGACGTGGTCCGCGTCTGCACGGCCACCCGCGAGCAGGTGCTGCCGGGCGGGGCGGCGTACGGCGAGTGGCTGCCGAAGCTCTACCAGTTGCGCCACCTCGCCCAGCAGGTGTGCTGCCGGCCGGTGCCGGTGCACCAGCGGCCGGTCGTCCCGCCGGACGGCCCGGTGCGGCGGCCGTACGTGGCGGGGCTCCTCGACGACTGGCCGCGCGCGGGCCTGCTGGAGGAGATGTGGCACCTGTTGATCACCCCCGCGCCGGGGGAGACCGTGCCGCGGCCGTTGCACGAGCAGGTGTACACGGTGCCCAGCGAGGTGACCGACGGCCTGCACGAGCTGAGCGCGCTGCGGGCACAGGTGAGCGACCTGACCGCGACCGTGGCGGCGGTGCGGGCGCAGCTCGACACCGCGCGGGAGCAGGTCTCGCAGGTACGGGCGGAGCTGCCGGAACGGCTCGGCGACCGGCTCTCCGAGCTGGAGAGCACCCCGGCGCCGACGCCGGAACCGAAAGCAGGGCCGAAGCCGAGACCGAAAGCAGGCCCGAAAGCAGGGCCAAAAGCAGGGCCGGGGTCCGGGCCGGAACCGGAACCGGAACCGGAGTCGGGATCGGGATCGGGATCGGGATCGGGATCGGGATCGGGATCGGGATCGGGATCGGGATCGGGATCGGGATCGGGATCGGGACCTGAGTCGGGCTCGGGATCCGAGCCGGCCAAGCCGTCGAAGCCGCCGGCCCGGCGCACGCGGCCGTCACCGGGTCGCAAGCCACAGTCGGGTGAGTCGTCGTGACCACTCCACTGCGCCCCGCGTTCCACGAGGGCCAGGTCCTCGCCGCCGCGGACCTGGCGGCGACGGTCGGGCACGCGCGCGGAACGGCCGCGCGGCACGCCCGGTACCTGCACGACTGGGGCATCGCCGAGGGACTGGCGCTGACCACCGAGAACCGGACCGACCCGGCGACGGACGCCCGCTACGTCGAGGTGACCGTGTCGCCGGGACTGGCCTTCGACGGGACGGGCCGGGAGATCGTGGTCGACGCCCCGGTCGTGCTCTCCGAGGCCGACTTCGCGGCGGTCAACGGCGCCGAACGGACGGACCGGCTGTACCCGGTGTTCCTGACCGCGGCGGACCGGCCCCAGCCCTCGACCGGCCCGGCGTCGTGTTCGAGCAGCGCAGGGGCGGCCCGCGTGGCGGAGACCTACCAGCTCCTCTTCGGCCGGTTGGGGGACGAGCGCCTGGTCGCCGACCAGCAACCGCCCGCGGTCGGCGCCGCACCGGCCGACCCGCCGGTGCGCTGGCTGGTGCTGCTGGGCTTCGTCCAGTGGACCGACGGGCACTTCACCGATGCCAGGCCGGACACGGGCGGCGTGCGCCCGAGGTACGCGGGAGTGCGGGCGGACACGGTGGCCGCGCGGTCGGGCACCCTGTCGCTGCGCTCGCAGACCACGGTGCAGGAGGGCAAGCCTGCGCTGGTGTTGTCCGGCGACGACCCGCCGAGCCTGGTCTTCGGGCTGTACCAGGGGAACGGCTCGGTCAGCCCGCTGATGACGGTGGCGGGCAACGGCAACCTGACCGTCGCGGGGAGCTTCTCGGGCCGGATCGCGGCGGGCAGCGTGCTGGCGACGTCCGGCACGGCAACGGACGGCATGTTGCTGCCGCTCCCGTCCGGGGTGGCGCCGCAGGAGGTCGCCGACGGCCGGGTGGAGCTGCACGTGTACGTCACGCCGCGGATCCCGCCGTCCGACGCGGGATTCAGCGTCCCGGTGCAGGCCACCGTGGACGGCGCGCGGCGGGTGCGGTGCCGGATGCGGTTCTACGACCCCGCCCGCGATCCCAAGGAGGTCGTCGAGCAGCCTGGCACGGTCGACTTCCTCGTGCTGGCAACGGTCGCGGCGACGAACGGCGGTGGCGGAGGATGAGCCTGCTCGTGGTGTACGTGCCGGACACCGGCCATGTCGTGGGCGCGGTCTCGGCGATCGGCGCGGTCCTGCCCGGCGCCGACGCCGGCGTGGCCGCGCTGGTGGGCGACGCGCTGCCGCTGCGCGTGTCGGCGGCCGAGGGCGGGCTTTCGTTGCCGGCCAGAGAGCTCGCCGTCCACCAGCCGGACGACGAGCCGCGCGTGTTCGCCGACCCGCTGGCGTACGGCGTCGAGCAGGTCCCGGGGCAGAAGCCGAAACCCGCGCTGGTGCGGCTGGCGACCTGGGGCGAAGGGGTGACGCTCACGGCGACCGGCCTCGTCATCACGGTGCCGGTGAAGAACACGAGCCAGGACACCCCCGTGCTGGCGCTGGTCGCCGAGGGGCAGGACGTGCACGTGCTGGCCGGGCGGATACCGGCGGGGCAGGACACGGTCGTCCTCCCGGTGACCGTGGACGACGGCACCTACGAGGTGCTGGCCCTGGTGACCGGCTGGACCGGCGTCCTGCGGGCGGTGAGCAAGCCGTGAGCACTCCCATCGCGGGTGGCATCACCGTGCACCGGTGCGTGGTGCGGGTGGTCCGGCGCGGTGGGTGGAGCTGGGGCCCCGATCCCCAGAGCCTGGTGCGGCAGGTGCTGGACGCGCTGCCGGACCTGCTGGCCGAACGTTTCGACGAGCACCTGGCCGGCGAAGGCCCGGACCTGGAGATCACCGAGCCGGTGCGCCTGACCGTCCGGCTCGCCCGTGGCGCCGGGAACGGCCTGGTGCCGGCCGGTTTCGTGGTCGAGTCCGCGCCGGGCGCCGATCCGGTGCCCCAGCCGGTTCCCGGCGCCGTGCCCGGCCCGGCACCGGGCGGGCCGCCTGCCGCGGACAATCCGGCCGTGCACGAAGCCGGCCACCACACGGCTGAGGATGCGTGGTGGCCGACACCTGCCGCGCTGTTCAGCGAGCTCGCCGAGCGCGGCGAACTGGCGGCGCTGCTGGCGGCGCTGCCCGAGGAGACGTTGCGGACGTACCTGTCCGCGCTCCTCGCCCCGGCACCGGCGTCGGCCCGCGCTCCCGATCCCGGTCCCGCCGCGCCGCCGGCGGCCGAGGTGATCAGCGAACTGGCCGCCGAGCTGGGCCGCCGGTTGTCGCTCCCGCTGCGGTCCGCGACACACGACGACCTCGTCGAGCTGCTGCACTCCCTGCCCGGGGCGGCGATCGAGCCGCCGCCCGCCGGCGTACCGGTGGACGCGGCCGGCGGGCCTCGGGCGGCGGGGGAGCGCAGGGTGTGCTCGGTGCTCCCGTTCCTCCTGGCCGGCCCGCTGTCGCGCACCGGTTACCTCGACGCGATCGGCCCGGCGCTGGCCGGCGTCGGCCTGCCGGCGGAGGTGCCGCTGTTCGCGGCGGCGCTGGCGTACAAGGTGCTGGACGGTCCGGAACGGGGATGGCGCAGGACCGGCGCGGCCGGGGCGGCCGCCGCGGCGTTCGCCGGCCTGGAGTCGGCGCCGGACCTGACCGGCTTCGCCGACCGGGTGCGCCCCGCGCTGCCGGTGCTGGACGGCGTCCTGGCGCTGTCGTTGTGCCGGGGGCACGACCCGGCCGACCCGTTGCTGGTGGTGGGCGTGGACGGCGGCCTGCTGCTGGTGGACGCGCAGGGCATGTTCCCGATCGCGTGGGCCGCCGCGACGGCGGGCCTGCTGCCGCACTGGGAGATGTGCGGCCGCCCGCCGGTGCTGGTCCGCGACAGCGCGCTCCCGCCGCCGTGCCTGCGCGAGCTGGCCGGGGCGGGCGTCCGGTTCCTCACCGACGTGCGCCCGCTTCGTGACGATCCCCTGTCCCGCCTGCCCTGGCGGACGCCTCTGTGGACGACCGGCGGTGTGGAGCGACGCCTGGCCGCCGAGCTTCCGGTCCTGGCCGAGCGCACGGACGACCTGGTACGAACGTTGTTCGTGGCGCACCGAGCCGTCCCCCTGGCTGCGGACGGCGCGCTGGAACGCAGCGTGACACTGGCGGCGTCGCTGGCCCTGGGCATGCTCGCGTGGATGTTGTGGCGGGAGCGGGAGACCCCCGATCCGATGCTGGCACTGACGAGGTTCGCCGACCTGGAGGGGACGATCCGATTCTCCCGCGACACCGTGAGCGTGCGGATCCCGCTCGGCCGGCGCCACGCGGACCTGTGGCGCGGCGGGGCCCTGGCGGACGTGCCGAACGTGGTCTGGCTGGGCGGCCGGACCCTGACCTTCTCGGGTGGCTGACATGAGCGGGCTCGCGGTGGAGCACCTCCGCATCCGCCTGGCGGACCTGCACCAGGCGCTGCGGCTGGCGGTGGCCCGCCAGGCCGAGGCGGCGGCGCTGCTCACCCGCCCGGACCTGACGCCGTTCTGCGTGACCGACGAACAGGTGGGCGCGCTGCTGGATCGGGTGGGCGCCTTCACGGAGGCCATGACCGGGCCGCCGCCCGCTCCGCGCCCCGACTCGGAGCCGGAGCAGCACCTGCGCGGGCTCGCCGCGGCGGAGGGGGTGACCCTGCCGCTGGACGCGCTGGCCACCCGCTTCGGGCTGACCCGGATGGAGCAGGACGCGCTGCTGCTGGTGGCGGCGCCGGAGTTGAACACGGGTTACGAGCGCATCTACGCCTACATCGTGGACAACCTGAACCGCAGGGCGCCGTGCGTGGAGTTGCTGGTGACGGTGTGCGCGCAAACACCGGCCGCCTGCCTGGCGCTCCGCAGGGCGGTCGGCCCGACCGGCCGCCTGCGCCGGCTGGGCCTGCTGCGCGGGTGCGGCGAATCCTCCTCGGAGCAGGCGCAGGACCTGACGCTGGGCAGCGGCGTCTTCGACTTCCTGATGGGCTGGGGCGGCGACGCGGGGCTGCTGGGCCACGACCCGGGCGAGGTGGCGAACCCGGAGCCGGGCGTGGTGTCGCCCTACCTGTCCATGGAACGCCTGCCGAAGCTCGGCCGCGCCCTGGCCGCGGGCGACATCGATCTGGTGGGCCTGTGGGGCTGCCGCCCGGACGGCCAGATCGACGTCGCGCAGGCGTTGGCGAAGGCGGCGGGCAGACGGTTGCGGCGCACGACCGCGGACCTGGAGGCCGATCTCCGCATGGCCGCCGCGCTGGAGGCGGTGTTGTGGCTGCCGACCGACGACCTGCCCGCCCGGCCCGACGCCTTGCTGCTGAGATCCGGCGTGCCGATCTGCCTGACCGGCACGACCCCATGGCGCCCGGCGGCGCTGCTGGCCACCCGGACCTACGCGGAGCTGACGATCCCCGCCCCGGGCTTTCCTGAACGGCGGGCGATGTGGTCCGCCGCCTTCCCGGTCCTGGACGGGGACGTGCTGGAAGACCTGGCCGCCCGCTACCGCATGACGGGCGGCGAGCTACGCGCCGTGGCGGCGGTGGCCGACGCCGGCGCCCGCCTGTCAGGGAACGGCCACCCGGCGCCGCTGGCGGAGCACGTCGAGCCGGCGATAGCCACGGTGACCAGGGGCCGCACCAGCAACGCGGTGCAGTCCATCGTGCCGCGGCGCGACCTCGACGACCTGGTCCTGCCGGAGCCGCAACTGAACCAGATAGCGGAGATAGCGTCGGCGTTCCGCGCCTGGCCCCGCATCGCCGAGTCGTGGGGCTTCGCGGGCCGCTCCACCGGCGGGATCAAGGCGTTGTTCACCGGCGAGCCGGGAACGGGCAAGACGATGTCCGCCGAGGTGATAACGGGCGTGCTGGGCCTGGAACTGCTGCGGGTCGATCTGGCGCAGGTGGTCTCCAAGTGGGTGGGGGAGACGGAGAAGAACATGGAAACGGTCTTCGAGCAGGCGGAGAACAGCCACGCCGTGCTGCTGTTCGACGAGGCCGACGCCCTGTTCGGCAAACGGGGCGAGGTCAAACAAGGAACGGACCGCTACGCGAACCTGGAGGTCGGCTACCTGCTGCAACGCCTGGAGGCCAGTGACGGCCTGATCATCTTGACCAGCAACCTGAAGGAGAACATCGATCCGGCGTTCAGCCGCCGCTTCCACTTCGTGGTGCACTTCCCGAGGCCGGACGTCGCGGAACGCCGCGCCCTGTGGCAACGGGCCTTCCCGCCGCAGGCCCCGCTGGCCGATGACGTGGACCTGGAGGCGTTGTGCCGCCTGGACATGACGGGCGCCGGCATCACCGCGGCCGCCCGGGCGGCCGCGCTGGCGGCGGCCGACACCAACAGCGGGGCCATCGGCATGCGTCACGTGGTGAAAGGCGTCTCCCGCCAGTTCCAGCGCGAGGCCCGCCTGTTCCGCCCGTCCGAGCTCGGCCCGTACGCCGGACTGCTGGCCGACAACGGGACCCCGGGGTGACCACCGATGCATGAGCTGCCTCCGCCGCAACACCAGCCCGCCGTGCCGGTCACGGCCAAGGAGCTGCGCACGGCCGCCGCGGCCGACCGGGGCAGGACCCAGCTCGTCCTGGTCCCGGCGGTCATCGGCAACGCCCAGGCCGCCAAGACCGCCATGGACTCCCAGTCGAAGACCTTGCCCTCCCACGTGGCATCCACGCTCGCCGCCGGCCAGGACCGCGTGGGCAACGCCGCCGTCGCGGGCGCGGCGATGCGCATGATCCCCATGGCGGCGGTGCCGAAGAAGTAAAGCCCGGCCGGGCCTGACGCCGCGCGCGTCCACACATCGGATGGTTGATCTCCGGCGTGCCCTCCCTCATGAACCGAGAAAGCCCCGTTCATCAGGCTGAATGCGCATGGACCGCTCCATGAAACTTTCATGACTCACTATTGTCACTTACCCGTTTAAGTGGTGAGATCCCTAGACAAAAGCGCGATAGATCGGATGGTCTCTATGCGACGAACGATGGCAGCCTGCGGCACGGTCCTGCTGGCGGTCCTGAGCGCGGCCTGCGCCACGAGCGGCCGGACACCGACCGTGCAGGCGGACCAGAACGCGCCCGCGACCCTGACCTTCTGGTCCACGGGTGGCGACGACGAGACCGCGATCTTCCAGAAGGCGGCCGATCTCTACCACCAGCAACATGCCAACGTGACGGTCAAGGTCCAGACCCTGTCGTGGGACGACGCCTACGCCAAGCTCCTGGCGGCCGCCACCAGCCGCAGCGGGCCCGACGTCATCTCCGGCGGCATGACGTGGACCATCCAGTTCGGCGCCAGGGGCGCCATGGTGGACCTGCGCAAGCACGGCCTGGAGTCGCTGAAGGCGCAGGCCCAGGCCGCCCAGTGGGAGTCGGCGATCTCCCCTGACGGCTCGGTGTACGGCGTGCCGCTGGACATGTCGACCCTCGCCCTCTACTACCGCACCGACCTGCTGGAGAAGGCCGGCCTCGACGGCCCGCCCAAGACGTGGGAGGAGCTGACCGCGGCCATCGCGAAGCTGAAGGCCGCCGGCGTCAAGAAGCCCTACAGCCAGGACTGGGGCAATCTCGACTGGATCGGCTACTTCAACTACCTCTACCAGGCCGGCGGCACGTTCTACACCCCCGACTGCAAGCCCTCGCTCAACACCCCGCAGGCCGAGCAGGCGCTGACGTACTGGGTGGACCTCTATCGCAAGCACGGCGCGCCCACCGCCAGCGTGGAGGCGTCCGACGCGCTCGACACCGGCACCGCGCTGGTGGTGGGCGGCAACTGGATCGCCAAGGGCATCGACGTCAACAAGCCGAAGCTGAAGGGCAAGTGGGCGATGACCACGCTGCCCGCCGGCCCCGCCGGGCCGACCACGTTCATCGGCGGGCGCGCGATCGGGGTGACGTCCTTCAGCAAGCACGCGCAGACGGGCGCCGACTTCGTCAAGTTCATGTACAGCGACGAGGCCATCGCCGCGATCGTGGACGAGGCCAGGAAGCGGAACCTGCCCTACATCCCGCCGCGCCCCGACAAGGTGGTCAGCGCCTCGTCGTTCGCGCCTGAGCAGGCCCAGGTCTTCGAGGCGTCGTTCAAGACGGGCAAGGCCGCGCCCGGCTGCCCCGGCTGGGACGAGAGCGCCCCGGACGTGTCCAAGCAGCTCCAGTCGGCCATCCTCGGCAAGGCGGACGTGAAGACCGCGCTGGCCGAGGCCGCCAAGGTCATGGAACGCAACGCCGGTTAGCCGCCCCTGGGACCGGCCCGGGGGGCCGGTCCCAGGCCCGAACCTGGAGCCTGACATGGCGAGTCCGATCCCCTTGCGCAGCAGGCTGCGCCGCTACGGCACCTCGTACGCGATGTTGCTGCCCTTCCTCGCGCTGTTCGCGGCATTCCTGCTCTGGCCGCTGGCCAATTCGCTCTACCTGAGCTTCACCACCTTCGACGGGATCAATCCGGCCGCGTTCACCGGCCCGGACAACTTCCTGCGACTGGCGCAGGACACCCGTTTCCGGCACGCGCTGGGCAACACGGCCGTGTACGTGGTGGCCTCCGTGCTGATCGGCACACTGCTGTCGCTGGGGCTGGCGCTGGCGTTCAGCGGCACGAGCTGGCCGCACCGGATCATGCGCACCCTGTTCTTCCTGCCGTCCGTGACCTCCTCCATCGCCCTCATGCTCATGTGGAAGTGGGTCCTGTTCCCCAGCGACGTGGGCCTGGCCAACACGATCGCCGGCTGGTTCGGCGGCCGGGCCGTGGCCTGGCTGGCCACGCCCGGGCTGACGATCCCGATCCTGGTGCTGATGGCGGTGTGGGGCGGCATGGGCTACGGCATGGTGCTGTACGTCGCCGGGCTCGGCTCGATCCCCGAGGAGTACCACGAGGCGGCCAAGATCGACGGCGCCTCGACCTGGCAGCGGTTCCGCCACATCACGCTGCCGCTGCTGCGTCCCGTGACCACGTATGTGGTGGTGACCGGCCTGATCGGCGCGTTCCAGGTGTTCGAGGCGGTCTACATCGTCTTCCGGGGCACCAACAGCGTCGGCGGCGTGCTCGACTCGGGCCTGATGATCGTGCCCTACCTCTACGACCAGGGATTCACCCACTTCAAGCTGGGCTACGCCTCCGCCATCGCCTGGGTGCTCTTCCTGATCATCTTCGTGCTGAGCCTCGTCAACCTGCGCCTGGGCCGCGCGATGAAGGAGTTGTGATGGCCGTCGTCCCGATGGACACGATCGCCCCGGCGCCGCCGTCGCGGCGCAAGGGGACGGCGCCCGCCGGGGGCGGCCGGTCCCGGCTCAACGGGCATCTGCTGCGCCTGCCCTTCTACCTGCTGGCGTTGACGATGATCGCGCCGTTCTACTGGCTGCTCATCACGGTGTTCAAGCCGCCGGCCGAGCTGGCCAGGACGCCGCCGTCGTTCGTGCCGCGCTCGCCCACCGTCGCCAACTTCTACGACCGGGACTGGTCGCCCGAGCGGATCAACCCGGGCCATCTGCAGGGGGTCTTCCAGCGTTTCCAGGTGGACTTCGGGTTCTGGCGGTTCATGTTCAACAGCCTCTTCATCACGACCACGATCACGGTCGGGTCGTTGCTGATCTGCTCGCTGGCCGCGTACGTGATCGCCAAGCACGATATCAAGGGCCGCCGCACGATCTTCCTGATGATCGTCGCCTCGATGATGGTGCCCTGGCAGACCACGCTCATCCCCAACTACGTCATCATGCGGAACCTGGGCTGGCTCGACGGCTACGCCGCCTACATCATGCCCGCGCTGGCCAAGGCGTTCGTGCTCTTCTTCCTGGTGCAGTTCCTCCAGTCGGTGCCGAACGAGCTGATCCAGGCGGCCCGGGTGGACGGGGCGGGGGAGTGGCGGATCTGGTGGAAGATCGTGTTGCCGCTGTTACGACCGGCGCTCGCGGCGATGTCGATCTTCATCGTGCTCGCCGAGTGGAACAACTTCCTGTGGCCGCTCATCATCGTGCAGAGCGACGAGATGGCGAACCTGCCCGTCGCCCTGGCCAGGCTCAACTCCTACTACGCCGGCCCGGACCACCAAGGGGCGATCATGGCGGGCGGGCTGCTGGCGTCGATCCCGACGATCGTCTTCTTCCTGGTCTTCCAGCGCTACTTCACCCGCGGCATCGCGCTCAGCGGGCTGAAGGGCTGACGCCCTGATCCGCCCGCGCTCACGCGGGTGCGCCGTTGAGGATCTCGACCCGGCCGGTGTCCAGGGAGTAGTACGCGCTGACCACGGCCAACGCTCCCTTGCGCACCAGCGGGGCGAGGTCCCGGTTGCCGCGCAGGGCGTCCGCGGTCAGCTTCACCTGGGCTCTGGCCATCGTCTCGGCGGGGTCGGCGCCGCCCTGCCGGACGCTCTGCTCGTAGGCCGGGCTCAGCGCCTTCTCGATCGCCTGGAGGTTGCCCGGCAGCGGTTTGCCGTCCCGCAGGGCTTTGTAGGCGGCGGCGACCGCGCCGCACCGCTGGTGACCGAGCACGACGATCAGCGGGGTGCCGCTGGTCATCGGCCCGTACTCGATGGAGCCGGTGATCACGGGCCCCACAGCCAGGCCGCCGCTCCGCATGACGAACAGATCGCCGAGGCCGGTGTCGAAGACCAGCTCGGGGGGCACCCGGGAATCGATGCAGGACAACACCGCTCCATAGGGCTGCTGCCGGGTGGCCAGCAACTCCCGGCGGGTGGGATCGCGATCCGGATGCTGGAGCGCGTTGGTCACCCAGCGCCTGTTGCCCTCCATCAGCCGCTCGTAAGCGGCCTTCGGCGTGCCGGGAGCCGGTCCCGTGCGGGCTACGGGGGCCGCCGGGCGCACCTCGTTCGTCACCTCGGCCGATGAGCAGCCGGACAGACAGGCCGCCGCCAGGGACGTGAGCAGGATTCGCCGCCCCGGAGCATCAGTGTTCATGACCTGCAGTTTTCCCCGGACAGGCGCAGCCAATGCTCATGACCTGCAGGTTTCCTCCGCGAGCAAGGCCAGGGCAAGCAGACGGCGAAGATCTGACCGTCCACGGCCCGCCGGCAGCAGCCGTACTGGCTGAAATGCTGACGGCTTTCGCGACATGTACGGCCGAGACGTTCGCCATCGCCTGGCGCCGCGCCGACGCGCTGCCACCGGGCGATGAGGCCAGACTCTGGCTGTACGGCGTGGCCAGGAACGTGCTGGCCAACCATCGGCGCGGTGTGGCCAGGCACGCCGACCGGCGGGTGGAGCTCGACACCGACGTCGCCGACCTGTACGCCCGCTCGCCCGAGGGCGGCGTCGAACTCGGCGTGATCGCGCGCACGTTCCGGGAGCTCCCCGCCGACGACAGGGAGCTGATCTCACTGGTGGCCTGGGAGGGCCTCGACAACGGGGAGATCGCCAAGGTGCTCGGCTGCTCACGCAACGCCGTGCGCATCAGGCTCTACCGGGCGCGCAAGCGCTTTTCCAAGGCGCTGGCCGGGGCCGGCGTCTCCGTCGCTCATCTTGCCGTGGAGTCCGTATGAACGAAGTGCAGAACCTCGCCAGGTTCCGTGACGAAGACCTGGCCGGGCAGGCGTCCGGCGCGGGGGCGCGGGCGCTGCTCACCGCCATCACCGCCGAGGAGCCGCAGGCCGAGGGCCGGATGCTCCCTTCGCGCCGTCCGCGCCGGACGAGTCGGCCGCGCCGCGTGCTCGTGGGCGCGGCGGCCGCCGGCCTGCTCGCGGCGGCGGCCGTGATCGGCCCCGCCGTCCTGCGGCGGCGCCGCCGCCACCTCCTACGCCAACTCGGCCATCGACGTCCGGCTCCAGGGCGACTACTACGTCGCCGTCATCAAGGACCCGCCGGCCGACTTCGCCGAGTTCACCGAGGGATTCACGGCGGTGGGCCAGAACGTGAAGCTGGAGCCGGTGCCGTCGTCGCCGACCCAGGTCGGCGAGATCGCTCGGGTGGTGGCCGGTCCCGGCGGCGCCGGCGACCACCCGAACGACGACCGCAGGATCGGCAGCGGCACCTCGCCCGCCGGGTGCGAGCTCGGTCAGGCCGGGTGCGCCATGACGGTGCTGGTGCGGCGTGACTATGCCGCACCACGGCGTGGTCAACCTGGGACGGCCCGCCCGGCCGGGGGCTGAAGGCGGTCTTCGAGGTCATCACGCCGGCGCCGGACTACGACGAATACCGGGTCGACCCGGCCGGGCGGCCGGGTCAGGTGGGGGACGACTGGATCGTGTGGGAGGCGCGGTCGGAGGAGGCCGGCGTGCTGCGGTTGCAGGTGACCGAGGACCGCCTGCCGAAGAACCCGGTCTACGGCGGCCCGAAGCCGGCCCTGCTCAACGGCTGAGCCCGCCGGTGGAGACGGCGAAGACGTGCAGCGCGTTGGTGCCGCTGGTGGCGGCCTTGCTGATGTCGGGCAGGGTGACGAGCCGCACGGTCTTGCCGGGCTGGAGCCGTACTGAGGCCATGGAGAGGTGCACGGTGCGGTTCTGCCTGCCGTTCTTGGTGTTGAGGTAGGGGAGGGCGGCGACGGTGTCGCCGCCGCCGGACCACCAGTCGGGGAAGCTGATCGTGTACGGCTGGACGGTGCCGTCGGTGTAGGCGATCGTGCCGGTGCCCGTGGCGGTGCCGTTGTTGGCCAGGCCGAGGAAGCCGAGCCGGGCGCCGGTTCCGGCGTAGGTGAACGCCTGGCCGCCCGCGACGACGTTGTCCACCTGGCCGGAGGGGATGTCCGGCCAGGTGAAGCTCAGGCCGTCGTGGACGACCGGGCCGCCCGGCGTGATGCCGGCCGAGGCGAGCGCCTGGGCGGACAGGCTGCGCCCGGCTCCGTCGAGGTTGCCTTCGGCGGGGCGGGCGTCGTCGCTGATCGCGACGTTGCCGTACGCGTCGGCCAGGGCGGCGAAGGGGATCGCCGTGCCGGTGGCCGCCTCGCCGCCGCCGGCGCGGCCGCCCTGACCGGTGTAGGCGACGGTGGCCCGCAGCGGGTATCCGCCGCGCTCGGCGTCCGCCGGGACCGTGATGGACCAGGTGGTCGTCACCTTCTGGCCGCCCGCCACCGCCGGGAAGGAGGCGGGGGAGGCGGGCCGCGCGGTCCAGCCGTCCGGGGTGGCGAGCGTCATGGTGACGTCGGTCAGCGTGCTGGTTCCCGAGTTGGTGAAGGAGGTGGTGGCCGTGGCCGTGGTGCCGGGTTCGACGGTCTGCGGTCCGGTGAGGGTGAAGGGATACCTGGCGGTGATGACGGCCGAGCCGGTGACGCCGTCCACGGTGGCGGTGATCGTGGTGACGCCCGCGCCGAGCACCGTCACTTTCCCGTCGCGGCTCACGGTGGCCACGCCGGTGTCGCTGCTGGTGTAGCGGACGCGGGCGCGCCTGAGGTCGGCGAACGACTGGTCGTCGTTGACGGCTTCGACGATGTCGTCGGCGGTGACCCCGAGGTTGCGCCGCTCCTTGGCGGGGTCGGTGGTGTCGGCGATCCAGCGGTTCTTGCCGGTCAGGTCGACGGTGTCGCCGACCTGGTAGGCGACGGCCTCAGGCTGCACGGTGACGTAGCGGACCTTCGGCGTGATCCGGCCGGTGACCCGGACGGTGGTGGACGCGGCGATGTCCGCGCTGCTGGCACCGACCTCGAACCGGTAGGGGCCGCCGGGCACGAACGCCCGCATCTTCCCGGCGTCCCAGAGGGCGAGGTCGGCGGCCCGCACGGTGAGGGCGACCCGTTCGGTGGCGCCGGGCCGCAGCACCTTGGTCTTGTGGAAGCCGGCGAGCCGTTTCCTCGGCAGCTCGTAGCCGGGGACGGTGAACGGCGTGGCGGCGTAGAGCTGGGCGACGGTCGAGCCGGGCGCCGAGCCGGTGTTGGTGACGTCGAAGCGGACGGTCACCTCGTCGTCCGCGCTCACCGCCGGCCGGTCGGCGCGGATCTTGGAGTAGCTGAAGTCCGTGTAGCCGAGCCCGTGGCCGAACGGGTAGGTGGGGGTGCCGGTGAAGTACTGGTAGGTGCGGCCGAGCCCGCCGGTGGCCGATGGGGTGAGGTCGTAGTCGGAGATGGGCGGGAGCTGGGAGTCGTCCTTGTACCAGGTGAAGGTCAGCCGCCCGCTCGGCTGGTGGCCGCCGAACAGCACGTCGGCGAGGGCGGTGCCCTGGCTCTGGCCGTTGTAGCCGCTGAACAGGATCGCGGGCGTCCTGCCACGGACGTCGTCGATGGCGACGGGCCCGTTGGCCTGGATGACCAGGGCGATCTTCCGGTTGCCCAGCGCCGCGGTCTTCTCGATGAGGGAGCGGTAGTTGCCGGGCAGGGCCAGCGTCGTACGGTCGCGTCCTTCGCGGGCCACGTTGTCGTCGGTGCCGACGACGACGATCACCAGGTCGGCGGCCTTGACGGCGTCCTGGGTGGCGGCGCCGAGCTCCGCCTCGCCGGTGGCGGTGGTGGAGGTGCCGGCGGCGTCGTAGACGACGGAGGCGGCGGGGTTGGCGGCCTTGACCGCTGAGGTGATGCCCTGGACGGGGCTGACCGTCGTCGCCGGATCGCCGGAGTAGCCGCCGAGCGTCACCTTGTCCGCCAGATCGCCGAGGATGACGACGTCGTTCAGCGCCGTCGCGTCGGCGGGCAGCAGGCGGGCGTCGTTCTTGAGCAGCACGAGGGAGTCGGCGGCGACCTTCCGTGCCAGCGCCTGATGTCCGGGGCTCTGGATGACGTCCTTGGTGATCGCGGTGTAGGGGACGCTCGCGGCCGGGTCGAACTCGCCGGTGCGCATGCGCACGGTGAACACGCGGACCAGCGCGGTGTCCAGCACGCCCTCGCTGAGAGCGCCGGCCGCGATGGCGTCGCGCAGGTTCTGCGCGTTGGCCTCGGGGCCGCGGCAGTTGACGTGGGTGCCGGCGCGCAGGGCGTACGCCTGCCCGCCCGCCTGCCCGGACAGCGTCGCGCCGGTGACGCCGCTGGTCCAGGTCGGGCGGGCCTGGTGGTCGGTGCTCCACCCGGGCGGCGCCCAGTCGTGGCCGTTCGGCGGCAGGTTGTAGGTGGTGCCGACCGCGTCGCAGTCGGAGGCGACGTAGCCGCCGAATCCGTAGGTGCGCTGCGCGATCTGGTTGACGGTGTAGGTGTTGGCGACCGCGGGGGTGCCGTTGACGGCGTTGTAGGCGGTCATGAGGCCGGAGACCCCATCGTTCTCGATCAGATGGCGGAACGGGGCGAGGTAGTACTCGCGCAACGTCCGGTCGTCGGTGTCGGAGCTGATCGCGTAGCGCTCCTTCTCCACGTTGTTCATCGCGTAGTGCTTGGCGGTGGCCGCCACCTTCAGGTAGCCGGTGGTGGGCTCGCCGTCCCGGCTCTGGCCCTGGTAGCCGTTGACGAACGCCCCCGCCATCCGCCCGACGAGGTACGGGTCCTCGCCGAACGCCTCGTCGGCGCGGCCCCAGCGCGGGTCGCGGTCCAGGTTGACGGTCGGCGCCCAGTACGTCAGGGAGCCGTAGGCGTTCTGGTCCGGGCCGATGTTGTTGGCGCCCGCGCCCCACAGGGACTTGTCCAGGAAGCCGCGCACCTCGTCGGAGATGGCCGTGGTCTCGGCGTGCATCAGCTCCGGATCCCAGGACATGGACGCGGCGAAGTTCGTCGGGAAACTCGTGGCCGGCACGCCGGAGACCGAGCCGTGGTCGGTGTTCGCGCCGAGCCTGCTGACCCCGTGCAGTCCCTCGTTCCAGTACGTGTACTGCTGCACGCCCAGCCGGGGGATGGCCGCCGCGCTGTTGGTCCGCAACTGGGCGGCCTTCTCGTCCAGCGTCATCCGCGACACCAGGTCCGCCGCGCGCTCGGCGAAGGAGTGACGGGTGTCGAGATAGAGGGGAGTGGTGTCCGCCCGCGCCGGTGGCGTGGAGACGACGGGCAGGCCGAGCACACCGGCGAGTGAGCAGGCCGCGACCAGGAGGACGAGCCGCCGGGAGGTCATGGGGTCTGCCAGCCCTTCAGATAGGCGCGGACGGTGTGCCCGTGGGCTTGGGCGTCGGTGAGCTGCGGCCGGTCGGCGTTGACCGCCGCGCCGGGGCCGGTGTTGCGGTACTCGGCCGAAGGTCCCTCGCCCTCCCATGGGTCGTCCTTGACGTGCGCGCCCAGCCAGGAGTCGCGGACCACGACCTGTCCGCCGCGTCCGAGCGTGGCCGTCTGGTCCGCCGCGCCTTCGAGCCTGCTCGCGTTGACCAGGACGGTGCCGCCCGCGGTCACCGAGCCGGCGCCGGACGACGTCACCGTGCAGCGGTCCAGGACCGTCGTGCCCTGGCCGCTGACGATGTCGGCGCCGCCCTCGACGTGGCAGTCACGCAGGTAGGCGCGGCGGCCGTCGGCCTGGTAGACGCCCTCGTCGCCGAGGAAGCGGGTGCCCGTGAAGGCGATGCGGTCGCCGGCCGTCTCCACCGCGGGCGCGGGGCTCGCCCCGGCGGACTCGTCGTAGGCGTTCTGCAGCGTCACGCCTTCGACCGTGACGCCGCTGCCCAGCACGGCGAAGGTGGCGCTGTCCGTGGTCCCCCACGTGCCGCCGTAGAACTTCGCGCCGTTCGCGGGCAGCTCGTACGTGATGAGCACGTCCTTCGGGTCGCCGGTCGAGCCCTTGATCGTGAGGTCCCTGGTGCCCGCCCACACCCGGACCATCTCGCGGTAGACCCCCGGCTTGACGGTGATCACGCTGCCGGGACGGGCCGCGCCGGCGGCGGCCTGGACGCTGGCGAAGTCGCCGGTGCCGTCGAGCGCGACGGTGACCTCGCGCGGAGCCGGCCGGTCCCCGCCCAGGGGGCCCGCGCCGCGCCTGACGATGGCCGGCACCCGGTCGGTGCGGTCGAGCCGGTAGGCGTAGTAGGACAGGGGGTCGAACGCGGCGCCGACTTGGTCGTTGCGGCCCGGGCTGCCGGCGAACACGTTGCCGCGCTGGACCACCTGCGAGCCCGGGTCCTTGGCCACGATCGGGTCGGGCACCGACTGGTAGTAGCTGTTCTCGGCGACCAGCCGGCCGCTGCCGCGGATCATGGTGCCGTACATCGCGGTGTCCTGGACGTAGTTGTTGTACCAGTGCGCGGCCTCGGTGTTGTCGATGCTGGCGTTGCGCTGGTGGGTGCCGCGGATCCAGTTGTGGTGCAGGGTCACCTTGGTCACCACGTTGGTGGTCCAGCCGACGCCGATGGCCTTGTTGTGGTCGCTGAAGATGTTCCAGGAGACGGTGACGTAGTCGCTGTCCTTGCGGATGTCGAGCAGGCCGTCGCCGGTCCTCGTGAAGTGGTTGTGGTCGATCCACACGTGGTGGGCGCCGTCCATCTGCACGCCGTCGAAGTCCTTGCTCTTGCCGTCCCAGTCTCCCGGCACGTACGAGTCGCGGATCGTCAGGTTGCGGATGATGACGTTGTGCACGCCGTTGAGGAAGAAGCCGCCGTGCACGATCTCGGCGCCCGCGCCCTCGCCGACGATGCTCTTGCCGGAGGCGACCTCGATCTCCTTGCCGTACGGCTCCAGGGCGATCGAGCCCTTGACCTTGATCACATACGGCTCGGCCGCGGTGGCGTAATGCTCCAGGTCGGCCTGGTTCGTCACGGTCACGGTGTTACCGGCCGCGCCGCCGGTGGTGCCGTCCACCCCCAGCGCGCTCAGCCCGGCGAATCCGTCGGCGCGGCCGGCCCACGGCTCGTGCGCGGTCGTCGCCGCCGTGGCCGCCGTGGCCGGCGCGGCGGTCGTCAATGCCACCACGGACAGGGTGGCAAGGGTGATGATCGCGTCCCGAGCCCACCGCCCTCTTCGGCGGGGGTTCGGAAGCGGCTGAGGTGCCGAGGCGACGGCCAACGTGCACGACTCCTTCGAAGAGCAAGCAATGGGTTGCACGAAACGTTGCGTCAGCCCCCGCACGACGTCAATGGCACGCGACCCGGCCCCACGGCCCTAGCAGCGGAATCGGCCTTAATCTCGAAATTTTCGTCACATGGGCCGTCCGGGCACGGTGCGGCCGGGCGCCGTGTTCCGGCCGTCCACGGCAACACCCCAGGTCCGGCAGGGGAAAACGGGTCGCCGGCGTGAAAGTTTCATCCGTGACGTCGGGTTTTCGGCTCGAATTAGTTTGTTGAGTTGACAAACCTATTAGCGCTGCCTCTTCCTCAGGGGTCACGAGGAAGGAGAACATCTGATGTTCGTGCGCAAGCTCGCGACCGCCGTCCTGCTCGCAGTGACGGCGGTCGTCTGCGGGGCAGCGCCGCCGGCCGCGCAGGCGGCGGCCGTACCCGTCGCCGGCGGTGTCTACCAGCTCAAAGTGACCACCAGCGCCAAGTGCCTGGACGTGGTGGCCGGCTCGACGGACAACGGCGCGCAGGTGCAGCAATGGGGCTGTTCGGGGGACACCTGGCAGCAGTTCACCGTGGTGTCGGGCGGGTCGGGGGTCTACACTCTGCGCAACGTCAACAGCGGCCGCTGCCTCGACGTGCCGAACGGGGCCGCCACCTCGGGGTTGCGGCTGCAGCAGTGGGGCTGCGGCGACGGGCTCAAGAGCAACCAGCTCTGGCGGTTCGTGGCCTCGGGCAGCGGCACCTACCAGGTCGTCAACGTGGCCAGCGGCCTGTGCGTGAGCGACCAGGGCGCCTCGACGGCCGACGGCGCCGCCGTCATCCAGGAGACCTGCACCGCCAACAGCAACAAGCAGTTCGCCTTCGAACCCGCCGGCTCGGGGGTCAGGCCCACGGTGGCGGCCGACGGCTCGGGCGTCTACCGGACGGTTCAGGCCGCCATCGACGCGGTGCCCACGGGTAACGCGAGCCGGGTGACGATCACCATCGCGCCCGGGACGTACCGGGAGATCGTCCGGGTGCCCTCGGGCAAGCCGTACGTCACGCTGCAGGGTCTCGGCTCTTCGGCGACCCAGACTGTTATCGTTAACAACCATCACGCGGGCGCGTACGGGACCTCCGGCAGCGCGACCGCGTTCGTCGACGGCCACGACTTCGTCGCGACCAACCTGACGATCTCGAACGACTTCAACGAGGACCCGGCGCTCACCGGCCACCAGGCGGTCGCCCTCAACCTGACCGCCGACCGTGCCCGCCTGTCCGGCGTGCGCCTGCTCGGCGACCAGGACACCTTCCTGGTCAACAACGCGGCCCGCGCGTACGTGTCGAACTCCTACATCGAGGGCACCGTCGACTTCATCTTCGGCGGCGGCACCATCGTCTTCGACAACTGCGACGTCTACGAGAAGCGCAGCACCGGCGGCCCGATCACCGCCGCCAGCACGGACGCCGCCAAGACGTACGGCTTCCTGTTCTACAGGTCCCGCGTCTTCGGCGCGGCCTCGGCCGGCACCACCACGCTGGGCCGCCCGTGGTACCCGAACGCCCAGGTGCTCTACCGCGAGTCCACCCTCGGCTCAGTGATCAGGACCGCCCAGCCGTGGACCGACATGTCCGCCAACTCCTGGAAGAACGCCCGCTTCTCCGAGTACCGGAACACCGGCGCGGGGGCCGGCACCAACGCCAACCGCCCGCAGCTCACCGACGCCCAGGCGGCGAACCACACCCCGCAGAAGTACCTGGCCGGCTCCGATGGCTGGAACCCCGCCGGCTGACCCTCTCACAGAAAGACGATCATGAACATACGTGCGACACTCACCGCACTCACCGTCCTGATCCCGCTGACGGTGATGTCCGCTCCCGCGCAGGCGGCGGTCCCGGTGGCGGGCGGCACCTACCAACTCAAAGTGACCACCAGCGGTAAGTGCCTGGACGTGGTGGCCGGCTCGAAGGACAACGGCGCGCAGGTGCAGCAGTGGAGCTGCAGCGGCAGCGCCTGGCAGCAGTTCACCGTGGTCTCGGCCGGATCTGGGGCCTACACGCTCCGCAACGTCAACAGCGGCCGGTGCCTGGACGTGCCCGACGGGGCCGCCACCTCGGGCCTTCGGCTGCACCAGTGGGGCTGCGGCGACGGGCTCAAGGTCAACCAGAGCTGGCGGTTCGTGGCCTCGGGCAGCGGCACCTACCAGGTGGTCAGCGTGGCCAGCGGGCTGTGCGTGAGCGACGAGGGCGCCTCGACGGCCAACGGCGCGGCCGTCATCCAGGAGACCTGCACCGCCAACAGCAACAAGCAGTGGGCCTTCGAGCCGGTGGGCGGCGGGCGCACCTGGCCGGGGACCGCCGACGGGTTCGCCGCCACCAGCGGCAGCGGCCTGAGCACCACCACCGGCGGCGCGGCCGGCGCCACCGTCACCGTCTCCACCTACGCCGACCTCGTCAGGTACGCCACCGCGAGCACCCCCTACGTCATCAGGGTCAGCGCGCCCATCACGGTCACGCCGTACGGCACCGAGATCAAGGTCGCCTCCAACAAGACGATCGTCGGCGCGGGCACCTCCGGCCACATCGTGAACGGCGGCTTCTTCCTCGGCGTCGGCGTCAGCAACGTCATCATCCGCAACCTGACCATCCGCGACACCCGCATGGCCGACGACGACCCGGGCGACGACGCCTACGACTACGACGGCATCCAGATGGACACCGCCCACCACATCTGGATCGACCACAACACCATCACCCGCATGAACGACGGCCTGATCGACAGCCGCAAGGACACCAGCTACCTCACCGTGTCCTGGAACGTCCTGGCGGACAACAACAAGTCCTTCGGCATCGGCTGGACCGACAACGTCACCGCCCGCATGACGATCCACCACAACTGGATCCACCACACGAACCAGCGCAACCCCAGCACCGACAACGTCGCCTACGCGCACCTGTACAACAACTACCTGCAGAACATCACCGGCTACGGCAACTATTCGCGCGGCTCGACCAAGATGGTGATCGAGAACAGCTACTACGAGACGGTCAACGACCCCTACTACCCCGACTCCACCGCCCAGCTCCGCCAGAGCGGCAGCGTCTGCACCGGCTGCACCGGCGACCGGGTCACGAGCGGCTCGGCCTTCACCCCGGGCTCGTTCTACTCCTACACCCTCGACCCGGCCGCCGACGTGCCGTCGCTGCTGAGGACGTACGCGGGGCCGCAGAGCACCATCGGCCTCTGACCGAGCGGGCCGCCCGCGCGCATCGCGCCGCGGGCGGGCGGCGACCCAAGCACCCCCGCCGGGCTTGGCGGCCGGG